>NZ_JBWWVR010000005.1:0-272754 GCF_056675575.1 Xanthomonas sp. NCPPB 3959 | reverse complement strand
ATAGCGAGCTACAGCCTGCTTGTCCGGGGAGAGCAGGTGAGAGTGTTTCTGAAGAAGCTCAATTGATCGATCTGCCGTCATGAGGCGTAACGCTTGAATTAAACCGACCGGCGAAGCCGGTTCGGCTTGAATGAATTGTTAGAACTCAGCACGGCATCGACCACAAGCAATGCCTAACCGCATCGGTTTGGCCGGCCGCAAGTAAGGACTTTGGCGTGATCCCGTCAAGGGCGGGCACCTCGCGAGCGAGCCACGCCAAAGAGTCGCTCTGCAAATGGAAATACGTAGCCCAGGCAATGTCCTCATGGCCGCCGCAAGCCGCAATAAGCTCTGCCGCGAAGGGGCAGCCGTGAAACTCATCGTGGCAGATCGCTGCAAATGCGTTCCAGCGTGGGTCCATGAGTTCTAACTACTCTTGGACCGCCTAAAAGCGGTGTTGCGCCAAGTATCGACTAAGGCCGGAGGTCTGGGAAGGGGGAATTCCTGTTCCCTAACAATGACTTGCCGGATGGCAATCGACGGTCTTGGCGTCGATGCTGGTTGCGTTATCCGACGTTTGAGCAGGCGTATGAGTTACACCCGTGACGATGCAGCCGTAACTACGCGTCTGACCCCCAAGCTGTTGGATCAGGTCCGTGGTCGGCTGCGGCTTCGCCACTACAGCTTGCTACCTAGCAGGCGTATGTGGGCTGGATCCGACGCTTCATTCTGGCCAACGGCAAACGGCATCCAGTACAGATGCGGCGGGTAGAGGTCGAGGCGTTTCTCACCGAACTGGTGACGCGGGGCAGGTGTCGGCCGGCACGCAGAATCAGGCGCTGGCGGCACTACTGTTCCTGTATCGCGAGGTCCTGGGCATGGAGTTGCCCTGGATGGAGAATCTAGTGCGCGCCAAGCGGTCGCGGCCCATTCCGGTGGTGCTCTCGGCCGAGGAGGTCGCGCGCACCGTGCGGGGGCTGTTGGGCCACAAGGATGTGGCAACCACACAGATCTGCGCGCAGGTGCTGGGGCGCGGGGCCTCGGCGATGCGCAGCCCGATGGATGGGCTGCGCATCGGCGGTGGGTGATGTTGTCGCCAAGAAAAACCAACCCGCTGTGGTTTTTGCGGTCAGGCGTCGGTACTGAAGTGCCTCCCGCAGTCCGATGCCAGATACGATGAAGACCGCTAAAAATCCGCGGTCTTCATGGCAACGCCTCAGCCGTCCAGCATCGCCTTGTCCCGCACCGCACCCTTATCCGCACTGGTCGCCAGCAACGCGTACGCCTTCAACGCCGTGGTGACCTTGCGTGGACGTATTTCCACCGGCTTCCAGCCCTTGGCATCCTGCTCGGCGCGACGACTGGCAAGTTCCTCGTCCGAGATCAGCAGATTGATCGAGCGATTGGGAATGTCGATCAGGATCTTGTCGCCGTCGCGTACCAGGCCGATCGCGCCGCCTGCGGCGGCTTCCGGCGAGGCGTGGCCGATCGACAGGCCCGAGGTGCCGCCGGAGAAGCGGCCGTCGGTGAGCAGGGCGCATTGCTTGCCCAGGCCCTTGGATTTGAGATAGCTGGTGGGGTAGAGCATTTCCTGCATGCCGGGGCCGCCCTTGGGGCCTTCGTAGCGGATCACCACGATGTCGCCGGCTTTCACTTCGTCGGCCAGGATGCCCTTGACCGCCGAATCCTGGCTTTCGTAGACGCGGGCATTGCCTTCGAACACGTGAATGGATTCGTCAACGCCTGCGGTCTTCACCACGCAGCCGTCGCGGGCGATATTGCCGTACAGCACGGCCAGGCCGCCTTCCTGCGAGAACGCGTGCGCGACATCGCGGATGCAGCCTTCGCTGCGATCGGTATCCAGGCTGTCCCAGCGCGTGGCCTGGCTGAAGGCAATCTGCGTGGGGATGCCGGCCGGGCCGGCCTTGTAGAACGTGTGCACGGTTTCCGCGTCGGTCTGGGTGACATCCCATTGCGCGATGGCGTCGGCCAGCGTGCGTGCGTGCACGCTGGCCGCGTTGGTGTGCAGCAGGCCGCCACGTGCGAGTTCGCCGAGGATGGCCATGATGCCGCCTGCGCGATGCACGTCTTCGATGTGGTACTTCGGCGTGTTCGGCGCGACCTTGCACAGCTGCGGCACGCGCTTGGACAGGCGGTCGATATCCTGCATGCCGAACGGCACTTCGCCTTCCTGCGCGGCAGCGAGCAGATGTAGGATGGTATTGGTCGAGCCGCCCATGGCGATATCCAGGGTCATCGCATTCTCGAACGCTTCGAAGGTGGCGATGCCGCGCGGCAGGGCGGTGGGATCTTCGCCGCCGTACCAGCGATGGCACAGCTCCACCGCCACGCGTCCGGCGCGCAGAAACAGCTGCTCGCGGTCGGCGTGCGTGGCTACGACGGTGCCGTTGCCCGGCAACGACAGGCCCAGCGCTTCGGTCAGGCAGTTCATCGAGTTGGCGGTGAACATGCCCGAGCACGAGCCGCAGGTGGGGCAGGCGCTGCGTTCGAACTCGGCCACCTTTTCATCGGAGGCGCTGTCGTCGGCGGCGATGACCATTGCGTCGATCAAATCGAGTTTATGTTCGGACAACTTGGTCTTGCCGGCCTCCATCGGGCCGCCGGAGACGAACACGGTGGGGATATTGAGCCGCAGCGCGGCCATCAACATGCCGGGGGTGATCTTGTCGCAATTGGAAATGCACACCAGCGCGTCGGCGCAATGCGCGTTGACCATGTACTCGACCGAGTCGGCGATGATCTCGCGGCTGGGCAGCGAATACAGCATGCCGTCGTGGCCCATGGCGATGCCGTCGTCCACGGCGATGGTGTCGAACTCTTTGGCCACGCCGCCGACGCGCTCGATCTCGCGCGCGACAAGTTGACCAAGATCCTTCAGGTGCACATGCCCGGGCACGAACTGGGTGAACGAGTTGGCGATGGCAATGATGGGCTTGTGGAAGTCGCCATCGCGCATGCCGGTGGCGCGCCACAGTGCGCGGGCGCCGGCCATGTTGCGGCCGTGGGTGGAGGTCTTGGAGCGGTACTCGGGCATGGCGAATTCGACGGCTGATTGGCGAGCGGTGGCTGGCAATTAGAGCGCGTCGCAACTGTTGCTGCTGCAACCGTCGCGGCGCGTTCCGGTGATCTGGCACGTTAGCACGCAGCTGTTCGGCGCGGCCGTCATTGCAGCGTGCACGCTGCCGGGCGATCAGGCTGCAGTGGGCTGGTTTCAACGCAAGTGGAGTGCACGTGCAGCGCGCCCGGGTGGCGGCGTTCCGAATAGGGGGCTCGGCAAATGTGGTTTTTTGCCAGCGCCGCAACTGCGTCGCGCCGCTACACTGTGCGGATGTCTTCCACACTTTCCTGCCGCCCGGGCTGCGCTGCCTGCTGCATCGCGCCCTCGATCAGCTCGCCGATTCCCGGCATGCCCGATGGCAAGCCGGCCGGGGTGGCGTGCGTGCAGCTGGATGCGCAGCTGGGCTGCCGCTTGTTCGGCTCGCCGACGCGCCCGACGGTATGCGGCAGCCTGCGGCCATCGCTGGAGATGTGCGGCGCTTCGCGCGAACAGGCGTTGACGATGCTGACGGCCTTGGAGCGTGCGACGCAGCCTTGAACCGGAACGTCAACGCCAGGCGCGAGCCCGCCTCGCAGACCCCCAATCAATCGCCAGCCGGCACACCCAGATACTGATCCTTGAGCCGCACATAATGTTGTGCGGAGTAATGCAGGCTCTCGATCTCCTTGTCGCTAAGCGTGCGTGCCAGGCGCGCGGGATTGCCCAGCCACAGTTCGCCTTCGCCAACGACCTTACCCGGGCCGACCACCGCGCCGGCGCCAACGAATCCGTAGCGTTTGACGGTGGCGCCGTCGAGTACACAGGCGCCCATGCCGATCAGGCACAGGTCTTCGATGGTGCAGGCATGCAGGATGGTGCCGTGGCCAACGGTGACGTCTGCGCCAATCACGGTGGGATAGCCGGCCTTGTTGAACGGGCTATGGTGACTGACGTGGATGATGGTGCCGTCCTGCACGTTGGTGCGTGCGCCGATCTGCACATGATTGACGTCGCCGCGAATCACCGTGCCCGGCCAGACCGAGACGTCATCGCCCAGGCTCACCTTGCCGATGATGGTGCAGGCGGGGTCGATATAGACGCGTGCGCCCAGCTGCGGGGTGTGGTCCAGGAACGAACGAATCGGGGTCACGGCACTCTCCGGCAAATCAGCGTGCCGCCCAATGCATGCACTGCTTGCATGATAACTGGCCGTCTGCAGGTGTGCAGAACAGGCTGCGCGTGGTGGGTGTGCCGCGTGGCTGCGATCATGCACGACACGGTGGCTGCGCATCGAAGCCATCAAGGCTGCAAAGACAGAGTGGTTACGCCTTCCTTTTGTAGTGCATGCGATGCACACGACGAAGGCGTTTGATTGCAGTCACCAGCAACGAACGCGTGAGCCTCGAAACGAAGCGGCGTGCCGGCCTGTCCGATAAGCGCACACCAGTGCAGGCAGTCGTCTTGAACGCTGCCTGCGATCGGCCTAGCGTGGCCACGCACTGTTGCAGCGGTGTTGGTTTGCCACTGCATCGCAACGCGACATGTCGTCGAAACTGCCGATTCGTGTAACCGCGTCGGCTGCATCCATGGGCTCGATCTGCGCCGCAACTGTGCGGCGCCCTCGGACGACCTGCATGCAGGTCGGCGTACTGCAGCAAGCACCCTTCTCAATCACAGGATCCACGCATGCCGCATAGCGCAGCAACACCGGCAAGCTTCGTGCTGCAGCGGATGACGCCGTTTCAGTGGAGGGCGGTGGCGGTGTGCGTGCTGCTCACCATGCTCGACGGCTTCGATGTAATGGCGATGGCGTTCACCGCGCCGCATGTGTCGGCGCAGTGGCAGTTGTCGGGCAAGTTGCTCGGCGTGTTGTTCAGTGCCGGCCTGGTCGGCATGGCGGTGGGATCGTTGTTGCTGGCGCCGTTGGCCGACCGCATCGGGCGTCGCGCGATGATCCTGGTGTGCCTGGCGATATTGACCGTCGGCATGGGCGCCTCGGCGTTGGCCAGCAGCGCGTGGCAGCTCGGTGCGCTGCGTGCGTTCACCGGGATCGGGATCGGCGGCATGCTGGCCTGCGTTGCAGTGATCGCCGCCGAATACTCCACCGCACACTGGCGCAGCACCGCATTGGCGCTGCAGGCCACCGGTTATCCGATCGGCGCGACCCTGGGCGGTGCGATCGCGGCGTTGTTGCTGCAGCAGTGGTCGTGGCACGCGGTGTTCCTGCTTGGTGCGGCCGGCTCGCTGCTGTGCGTGCCGTTGGTGCTGGCCTGGCTGCCCGAATCGCTGGAATTTCTGATCGCGCGTCGCCCGCTGGGTGCGTCTGCGCGCTTCAACGCGGTGCTGGCCCGCATGGGCATGCCGCCGCGTGCCGAACTGCCATTGCCGCCGCCACAGGTGGCCGATGATGCGCAGGGCTACGCGGCCTTGTTCGTGCCTGGCTTGCGGCGCCAGTCGCTGCTGATCGCGCTGGCGTTCTTCCTGCTGATGTTCGCGTTCTACTTCGTGCTCAGCTGGACGCCGAAGCTGCTGGTGGTGGCCGGGCTGTCGGCGGAGCAGGGTGTGACCGGCGGGGTGCTGTTGAATCTGGGCGGCATTGCTGGCGGTGGGATGTTCAGCTGGCTGGCGGCGCGTGCGCGGTTGTCGCGGCTGACCGCCGGGGCGCTGCTATTGTCGGCGCTGGCCATGCTTGCGTTCGGGCTCTACAGCACGGTGTTGAGCTGGGCGTTCGTGATCGCGCTGTTGACCGGTGCGGCCATGTTTGCCGCCATTGCCGGCCTGTATGCGGTGGCGCCGGTGGTCTTCACGGCGGCGGTGCGCTCCACCGGCATGGGCTGGGCGATCGGCGTGGGCCGTTTCGGGGCGATTGCCTCGCCGCTGTGCGTGGGCGTGCTGGTGGATGCAGGGTGGTCGCCGGCCACGCTCTACCTGGCTTGCAGCCTGCCTCTGCTGCTGGCTGCAGCGGCCGTGCTGAGCATGCGTCTGCCCCCTCGCTGAACCGCTCACGCTGCGTCAGCCAGGTGCCGCTAGCGGAGTCGACCGCGCCAAAGAAATCCACTGCACTGCCGATAACTCGTCAGACCCCCCATCCCTGTGGCGGGCTCTTCCGCGGATTTCAAGCAGACCAGCGCCGGCATGCTCAGAACCATCGACTCAGATCAACTCCGCCCCGGCATGTATGTCTACAAGCTGCTGGGCGCGTGGGTGCACCACCCGTTCTGGAAGACCTCGTTTCTGGTCGACTCCGACGATGTGGACAAGATCCATGGCAGCCGCATCGAGCAGTTGGTGATCGATACCGCGCGTGGATTGGATCTGGAAACGCCGGCCGCAGCGCACACAGCACAGGATGCAGCGCCCGAACCGGAACTGCCGGAGCCATCGGAGCCGCCCAAGCCTGCATGCACCTCCCGCACCGCGCGCACCAACAGCGTCACCGCACAGGTCGGCATCGAGTCCGAAGTGGTGCGTGCCCGCAAGATCTTCGAAGACGGCCGCGACATGGTCGAGGCAATGTTCCGCGACGTGCGGCTTGGCCGCACCGTCGACACCGAGGCGGCGATGCCGCTGGTGCAGGCCATCAACGATTCGGTGCTGCGGCATCCACAGGCCCTGATCAGCGTGGCGCGGCTCAAGACTGCCGACGACTATACCTATCTGCATTCGATGGCCGTGGCCGGGCTGATGAGCGGGCTGGCGCGTCAGCTGGGGTTGCCCGAGGCGCAGGTGGTGGAGGCGGCAATGGGCGGCCTGCTGCACGACATGGGCAAGGCGGTGACGCCGCTGGATATTCTCAACAAGCCCGGCAAGCTCACCGACGAAGAGATGGACATCATGCGCCAGCACCCGATGGATGGTCATCGCCTGCTGGTGGCTGGCGGTGTGCAGAACGCGGTGGTGTTGGAGATCGCGCTGCATCATCACGAGAAGATGGACGGTACCGGTTATCCGAATCAGCTGGCGGGCGACACGATCTCGTTGATGTCGCGGATGGGTGCGGTGTGCGATGTGTACGACGCCATCAGCTCTGATCGCCCGTATAAACGGGCCTGGGATCCGGCCGAATCGCTCAAGCGCATGGCATCGTGGCAGGGGCATTTCGACCCGGCGGTATTCCAGGCGTTCGTGCGGCGGCTCGGTATTTATCCGGTCGGTTCGCTGGTGCGGCTGGAGTCGCAGAAACTGGCGGTGGTGATCGAGCAGACCCCCGATGCGCTGCTCAAGCCCAAGGTGCGCGTGTTCTATTCGGCCAAGCTGCGCAGCCACGTGCTGGTGCAGGACATCGATCTGTCGCGGCCGGACTGTCAGGACCGCATCGCGCAGATGGAAAGCCCCACCGATTGGGGCTTTCGCGATCTCGAGAAACTCTGGCTGCCATAAGCGGCTGCACCGCGTGAACACGCTGGCGAGCGCGACCATGCTGCGCTGCAGCTTGGCAATGTAGTTATGATCCATAACTATTCCGGAACGCAATCAATGCCGACCCGGATCTCATGCCCACGCCGTGCCTGGATCACCGCCGTTCCCTACGTGCTGCAGCTGCCGCACGCAGCTGCCATGCGCTGGCGCCGGCCGGCCGTTGGCCGGCTGCGCGGGTCTGCAGGCAGCAACGGGCAGCATCGGCAACGCACACGCCCGCATCGGTACCCCCGGCCACGTCTACAATGCAGCTCACGCCGCGGATCGGCGTTGCGGGCGGGGAGTGTTGCGCGCACCGGTCCGCCCGCTGCCATCGTTGCGAGAACCGTCATGTCCGTCACTGCCAATGCCGCACTGCTGCCCGATGCCGTCACCACGGTGGACCAGGCGCGCCTGCTGCGGTTGCTGGGCTACCGCATCACCCGCACCGAGCTGCTGGTGCGGCGGATGTTTCAGGACTGCGTGGCGGCGTTCGACCTCAAGCCGGTGGATTTTTCGCTGCTGATGCTGGTGGACGGCAACCCGGGCATCAACCAGCGCCAGATCGGCGATGTGCTGCACGTGTCGCCGCCCAATCTGGCGATCGTGGTGGCGCGGCTGGTCAAGCGCCGCCTGCTGCGGCAGGTGCGTGGACGCCAGGACCGCCGCATGCAGCATCTGTCGCTGACCGCTGCCGGCGTGGCCTTGCTGACCGATGCCGAAGCCGAGGTGCTGCGCATGGAACAGCAACTCAGCGCGGTGCTTGGCAGCAGCGAAGCGCCGTTGCTGCGCGCACTCGACCGGCTGGATCGTCTCGACACGCAGTGATCCGCCGCTGCCGAGCCTGCGCCCGGCAGTACCGTCCCCCCAAATTGACCATCGCACGTGCCTTGAGCGGCGCGGCGATTGCGCCTGCCTGACCGTTGCCACGTCCTATCTACCGCTGTTTCCTCCCAACGCTGGAGATGTTCGCAGTGAGTTATCTATCGGTTGTGCGCCACGTGGGTTGGCGTGGGTTACTGCAGTGCAGTGTCCTGCTCGGGGTGATGTCGCTGCTGGCAGCCGGGCCTGCGTTTGCGCAGGGCGTGCCGCAGAGTGCAACGCTGACCAATGGCATCAACACCGGCGGCACCAGCTTCTTCGACGGGTTCACGCGCACCACGCCGGGTTGGGCGGTGATCACCTATCTGCGTCAGAGTTCGCTGGATGCGATCAAGGACGCGCGCGGCAACGATGTGCCGGTGTTCGATAATCCGCGCATCGATTCCACGCTGTTGCTGACCCAGATCGCCTATGTCACGCCCTACAAACTCTTTGGCGGCGCACTGGGCATCAATACGCTGGTTCCGCTGATCAACCTGGATGCCTCGTTCGGCCGCAACAGCGTCGCCACACTGCGCGATAACGGCGCCGGCGTGGGCGATCTGACGTTCGGGCCGTATCTGCAGATGCTGCCGGTGATACGCGATGGCAGGCCGGTGTTTTCGCAGCGTTTCGAGATCGATGCCATCGCACCGATCGGCAAGTTCGATCGCGACCGCGACCTCAACCAAAGTGCAGGCTATTGGTCGGTGGTGCCGAACTACGCATTGACCTGGCTGCCGACGCCGAGCTGGGAAATCAGTGCGCGCTTGAATTACATCTACAACTTTCGCAGCGAGCGTCGTCCGAATCTGCCGCCCGGCTTCGAATTCCGCAATGGGCAGGCAGGCGATGCGGGCTGGATCAACTTCGCCACCTCCTGGGAAGTGGCACCGGATATCCATCTGGGCGTGAATGCGTATTACCTCACCCAGTTCCGCGATAACCGCACCAATGGGCAGCGCGTTGCAGACACGCGTCAAAGCGTGTTCTACGCCGGACCAGGCGGCTCATGGCGGCTGGATGCCAGCAACATCGTGTTCGCCAATCTCTATCTGCCGGTGGAAGTGAAGAACGCCGCCTCCGGCAACAACGTCAACCTGCAGTACGTCCATGTGTTCTAGTGCCGGCGTGGCCGGCCTCTTCGGAGAGTGGCAATGAATTTGCAGAACAAGACGATCGTGGTCACCGGTGTGGCCTCGGGTATCGGTGCAGAGGTCGCGCGGCTGGCGCGGTTTCATGGTGCCACCGTGATCGGCATCGACCGCACACCGGTGCAGATGACGCTGCATGGGTTTCACCAGGCCGACCTCGGCGACCCGGCCTCTATCGATGCGCTGGTGAAGGCCTTGCCGGAGCGTATCGACGCGCTGGCTAACGTGGCCGGCGTCCCCGGCACCGCACCGCTCGAGCTGGTGGCACGCGTCAACTATCTGGGACTGCGTCATCTCAGCCAGGCCTTGCTGCCGCGTATCGTGCCGGGCGGTGGCATCATCAACGTGGCCTCGATTCTGGGCGCCGAATGGCCACAGCGGTTGGACCTGCACAAGCAACTTGCCGCCACCGACAGCTTTGCTGCCGGCAGCGCGTGGTTGGCGGAACATCCGGTCGCACACGACACTTGCTACCAGTACTTCAAGGAAGCGTTGATCGTGTGGACGTTGCTGCAATCGCGGCCCTGGTTTGCCGAGCGTGGGGTGCGCGTCAACAACGTCTCGCCTGGGCCGGTGTTCACGCCGATCCTGGGCGACTTTGCCGCCATGCTCGGCGAAGAGCGCGTCAAGGAAGATGCCAAGCGCATGACTCGCCCGGCGTATGCCGATGAAGTGGCCGAGGCCATCGTGTTTCTTGCGTCCGATGCCGCGCGCTGGATCAACGGCATCACGCTGCCGGTTGATGGCGGGCTGGCGTCGACCACTCTGTAACTCCACCCCACAGCAGGAGGCTAGACCATGAATGCTCTCCCCAACGTTGCAGTATCCGCGCCCACCACCCCGGCGTGGCACGGCTGCATTTTCAATGGCGATTGGGTGCCCGGCAACGGCGGCACCTTGCAGATCTACGAGCCTGCCACCGGCAACCTATTGCATGAAGTGAGCAAGGCCGATCTGTCCGATGTTGCAGCTGCGGTGGCGCAAGCCAAACATGCGCAGCGTGCGTGGGCCGCCACTGCGCCGCGTGAGCGCGCTGCGATATTTCACCGTGCCGCGCAGCTGATGGAAGCGCGCAGTGCAGAAGCCGCGCTGCTGATTGCGCGCGAAACCGGCGGCATCCTGCCCAAGGCACAGCGCGAAGTGAATGAGTCGGTGGTGTTCTATCAGCAGGCTGCAGCGCTGCCGCTGCAGGCCGTGGGCCAGGTACTGCCGACTGGTGCCGGTCAGCTAAGCCTAGCGCGGCATCTGCCGTTGGGCGTGATTGCGGTGATTTCGCCGTTCAACTTCCCGTTGATCCTGTCGCTGCGTTCGGTCGCACCGGCGCTGGCAATGGGCAATGCGGTAGTGCTCAAGCCCGATCCGCGCACGCCGTATACCGGCGGCGTGATCATCGCGCAGGTGCTGGAAGAAGCCGGTCTGCCAAAGGGCTTGCTGCATGTGCTGCATGGCGATGCGCAGATCGGTCAGGCGCTGGTCGAATCGCCGGATGTGCCGATGATCGCCTTCACCGGTTCCACCGCTGCCGGCCGACGCATCGGCGAGATTGCAGGGCGGCACTTGAAGAAGGTCGCGCTGGAACTTGGCGGCAACAACGCAGTGATCGTGCTCGACGACGCCGATCTGGACAAGGCCGCATCGGCAATCGCGTTTGGCGCCTACATGCATCAAGGCCAGATCTGCATGGCCACCGGCCGGGTGCTGGTACAACGCAGTGTGGCCGAGGCATTGACGCAGCGGCTGGCCGAAAAAGCCCGTCATCTTCCCGTTGGCGATCCGGTCAGCGGCACCGTGGCGCTGGGCCCGATCATCGACCAACGCCAGCTGCAACGTGTGATCGACATCGTGCGCGACAGCGTTGCTGCCGGTGCGGTGGTCGAAGCCGGCGCGACAAACGAAGGCCTGTTCTATGCGCCGACCGTATTGTCCAACGTGCGTCCGGGCATGCGCGCATTCGACGAAGAGGTGTTCGGCCCGGTGATCAACATCACCGTGTTCGATACCGACGACGAAGCGGCGGAACTGGCCAACTACGGCGAGTATGGGTTGGCTGCAGGCATCATGTCGGCATCGGTGTCGCGTGCGATGAATTTGGGCGAGCAACTGTACATCGGCTCGCTGCATATCAACGACCAGACGGTGGTGGACGAAGTCATCAATCCGTTCGGCGGCACCGGTGCGTCGGGCAATGGCACCAGTGTCGGCGGCCCGGCCGATTGGGAGCAGTACACGCATTGGCAGTGGCTGACGATCAAGAACACGGTGCCGCAGTACCCGTTCTGATCAGAGTAATGCAGCCGAATGGGGTTGCTGACGAAACCTCTCTAACGCTGCATTGATGGTTGCAGCGTATTGGTTTCACCCGACTTTCGTTGTTTGGCTGTATCCCTGGCGTCGTCTTTGATGCAGCCGAAAGCCTGGTTAGTCGAGCGCGCGGTGCCCTCACCGCTCGCGGGACACGCCGCAAGTACGTCCATGTAGGCTCGGTGGCGGCATCCATGCCGCCACACGGTCCCGCAATCGGTGAGGACACCGCACCAGAGAATTTGCTGGCTGTTTTATTGAAAACCATGCACACCGACCATCTTGACTGGTCCTTGCCCGCCCACCGTCGCGGGACCTTACGCGGCATGGATGCCGCGTAAGAGCCTACATGGACGTACTTGCGGCGTGTCCCGCGATGGTGGGCGGGCAAGGACCCTGCAGCCAACCCGCAGATCAGCCGCCCTGGCAACTTAGCTATCCATGCTCTGCAATCACTTCAAGACGTGTACGGGAATTAAGTAATAGCCGGCTGCGCCCAACTAGCGGTAAGCGCAGTAGTTTTGTTAGCCGCTCTTAATCGCCAGCACGGAAGCGCGTAGGCGAGCAGCCGGTGTGGCGGGCGAAGTAACGACTGAAATACGCAGCGTCGAAAAATCCAAGGCTGGCGGCGATCTGTTGCACGCTCAGGCTGGTGTAGCGCAGGCTGCGGCGTGCTTCCAGCATGATCCGGCGCTGCAGCAGGTGTAATGCCGAGGCACCTGCCAGTCGCTGGCACAGCGCGTTGAGATGGCCCGGGGTCAGTCCCAATTGATCGGCGTAGCGGGAGATCGGCCAATGCGCGCGATAGTGCTGGTCGATCAGGGCCTGGTAGCCACGTAGATGGCGCAAAGCCGGATCGGCCTGCGGGCTTACCGCAGCTGCATCTTGTGCGCGTTCCAGTGCAGTGCGCGCCGTCCAGATCAACAGCTGCGCCGCAGCCGCCTGCAACGCGGCCTCGTGGCCGATGCGCTGGCGCGCGTGATCGTCGGCAATGGTGGCGAACAACACGTCGAGCAATCCGCGTGCTTGATTGACCTGCAGCACCAAAGGCGCCGCCAATGCGCGCTGCAGCAGTGGTGTGGCACTGAGTGCACTGCGTACCAACGGCATGCATAAGGTGATGATGTGCCCGCGCACCTGTGGATCGAATCCGAAGCCGTGCACGCATAACGGTGGCAACCACACTACGGTTGCGCCGCGCACGCGTTGGCTGCGGCCATCCAGCTGCAGCGTTGCAGGCCCGCGCTGCACGTAGAGCAGCTGCGCCAGGTCTTCGTGGCGGTGCGGCACGATATGCCAATCGTGCAATCGGCTACGTGCGGCGATCGACTCCCAGTGCAATAACTCCGGCGCGTCGGCATCGTGCTCGCCGTACAGACCGAAGGCGGGAACGTGGGTGGCTGCAGCAAGATCGGGTGCGCGTGTCGGCATCGTCGAAAAGTCCAAGCACTGCACGCAATCATCCCTTCAAAGCGCACGCTTGGCTACCGACACTGGCCTGCATCAGCCCGCTGAGGCAGGAGCATTGCATGCGAACCCAGATTGCGATCATCGGCGCAGGTCCCTCCGGGCTGTTGCTTGGCGAGCTGTTGCTGCGTGCCGGTATCGATACCGTCATTATCGAACGGCAGACACCGGAGCACGTGCTCGGCCGCATTCGCGCCGGCGTGCTGGAGCAGGGCAGTGTGGAGCTGCTGCAGCGCGCAGGTGTCGGCGAGCGCCTGCAGCGCGAAGGCTTGCTGCATCACGGCTTCGAACTGTCGCTGGATGGTCAGCGTGAGCGCATCGACCTGCTGCGCGGCTGCGGGCGTGGCGTCACCGTCTACGGCCAGACCGAGGTTACCGCCGATCTGATGCAGGCACGTGCGCGTAGCACTGCGCCGACCTATTACAACGCCCAGGACGTCACCCTGTGCGAGGTACAAAGCAATGCGCCCGCAGTGGAATTCACCCATGATGGCCAACGCCAGCGTATCGCCTGCGACTACATCGTTGGCTGCGACGGCTTCCATGGCATCAGCCGCGCCAGCATTCCGCCTGAGCGACTGCGCCTGTTCGAGCGCGTATATCCGTTCGGATGGCTGGGCGTGCTTGCCGACACACCGCCAGTGCACGATGAGCTGATCTACGCACGTCACCCACGTGGGTTTGCGTTGTGTTCGATGCGCTCGCCCACACGCACGCGCTATTACGTGCAGGTGCCTGCCGATGCGCGTGTTGAGGCCTGGAGCGACCAGGCATTCTGGAATGAATTGCGCGCGCGGCTGCCAGACACCTTGGCTACGCAACTGGTGACCGGCCCATCGATCGAAAAGAGCATTGCGCCGTTGCGCAGTTTTGTCGCCGAACCGATGCAGTACGGTCGTCTGTTTCTGGCCGGCGACGCGGCGCATATCGTGCCGCCGACCGGCGCGAAGGGCTTGAACCTGGCGCTGGCCGATGTCGGCCTGCTCGCACAGTTGTTCGAACGCTGGAACACATCCGGCGATGCCGGCGTGCTGCAGCAGTATTCGGCGCTCGCGCTGCAACGGGTCTGGAAGGCCGAGCGGTTTTCATGGTGGATGACCACCTTGCTGCACACCTTCGACCACGAAGATGCATTTACTGCGCGCATCCGCACAGCCGAGCTGGATTATCTTCTGAGCAGCGAGGCCGGTCGCGCCACGGTGGCAGAAAACTATGCCGGCCTGCCGTTGGTGGAGTTGCCTGACGAGTGATCTGACCAGGGCGGTTGACCCAGCGCTGCGCTGCCGTCAGGCAAGTATTCTTGCTGCTCGGAATGGGCACGGATTCGTGCGTTGTGCGGTTTGCGCGCCACTCGAGCTCACACATCGGAGCGCTCCTGGCATGCATTCACCATGCTTGGTAACACGACACGCGTCACGTTAAGAGGTGATTTTTTTCTCACCACCCATTTCAGAGGTGCCCTGGTGCACTTTCAGGCGGCTAGCGGGCGAGCGAACGCGGCCGTTAGGCTGGCGGCGACGCGTAGAAATCGCTGTGTGCAAGGGCGCGTCATTCCCCCAATCAGCGGAGCATCGTGCTGCTGCCTGCAGCGAGCGCAGTGCCCGTCTCCACCCAGGAGTGCTCCATGAAAACCCTGTTCTCCCGTGCCCTGTTACTGGTCATGCTGGTGGCGCCCGTGGCTGCGTTCGCGCAGACCGCAGTGACAGCCAATCCCAACCACCAGAAGATGCTGGTCGGTTCCACCTGGTTCGAAACCGCCAACAAGCGCCTGGTCTACGATTTCTGGCGCACCGTGTTCGAAGCCGGTCAGGTGCAGTACGCGCCGATGTACATGGACAAGAACTACATTCAGCACAACCCGAATGTGGCCAACGGGCGCGACGCCTTCATTGCATTTCTGACCGCCTTCGTGCCGCCGACGCCGGTGCAGGAACGCGTGCAGTTGCCGCTGGTCGCGATCACCGCAGATCGCGATCTGGTCACGCTGGTGTCGGTGCGCACGCTGCCGGATCCGCGCGATCCGAGCAAGACCTACACCACCACCTGGTTCGACATGTTCCGCATCGAAAAAGGCCTGATCAAGGAACATTGGGATCCGGACACGATTGCCGGCCGTGCCAACACCGGCGGCCAGTAAGTGCTGCGGCATTGCAGGGCTGCAGCGTGCAGCCCTGCAATGCGTAACTCACGCGAGTTGCCAACCTAACGTTGCGCCCACCTATTGGTGGGCGCAGTCGTTTCCATGGCAGCGTTTAGCTGATGCGGAAACCCATCGTGGCCTCCACCGCCTGCTGCCAGCCGGCATACAGCTGTTCGCGCTTGTCGTCGGCCATGTTCGGCTCGAACCGGCGATCCACTGCCCACTGCTTGGCGATCTCTTCGCGGCTGCTCCAGAAGCCGGTCGCCAGCCCTGCCAGATAGGCCGCGCCGAGTGCGGTGGTTTCTGAAACTTCCGGACGCAGCACCGGTACGTTGAGAATGTCGCTCTGGAACTGCGCCATGAAGTCGTTGGCGATCGCGCCGCCGTCGGCACGCAGCTCTTTCAGCTCGATGCCCGAATCGGCCTGCATTGCCGTGAGTACGTCGCGGGTCTGATACGCCATCGATTCCACCGCCGCGCGCACGAAGTGTTCCTTGGTGGTGCCGCGGGTCAGCCCGAACACCGCACCGCGGATATCGCTGCGCCAATACGGCGCGCCCAGGCCGACGAAGGCCGGCACCAGATACACACCGTCGTTGTCGCCGGCGCGCTCGGCATAGGCCTGCGAGTCGCTGGCCTTGCCCAGCATGCGCAGGCCGTCGCGCAGCCATTGCACCACCGAGCCGGCAACGAAGATCGAGCCTTCCAGCGCGTATTCGACCTTGCCGTCGATGCCCCAGGCGATCGTGGTCAGCAGGCCGGCCTTGGAGGCGACGGCCTTCTCGCCGGTATTCATCAGCGCAAAGCAGCCGGTGCCATAGGTGTTCTTGGCCATGCCCGGCTCGAAGCAGGCCTGGCCGAACAACGCAGCCTGCTGGTCGCCGGCGATGCCTGCGATGGGCACCTGCTCGCCGTAGAAATACTGGGTCTGGGTCATGCCGTAGATTTCGCTGGACGAGCGCACCTCAGGCAGCATTGCCGCGGGCACGTCGAGCATCGCCAGCAGCTCGGCGTCCCACTCCAGCGTGTGGATGTTGTACATCAGCGTGCGCGAGGCATTGGTGTAGTCGGTGACGTGCACCTTGCCGCCGGTGAGATTCCAGATCAGCCAGCTGTCGATGGTGCCGAAGGCCAGTTCGCCTTTCTGCGCGCGTTCGCGTGCGCCTTCCACATGGTCGAGAATCCACTTGACCTTGGTGCCGGAAAAATACGCATCGATCAGCAAGCCGGTCTTGTCGCGCACCATCTGCTCGTGCCCGGCTTCCTTGAGCTGCGTGCAGATGTCCTTGGTCTGCCGCGATTGCCACACGATGGCGTTGTAGATCGGCTGGCCGGTGGCCTTGTCCCACACCACTGCGGTTTCGCGCTGGTTGGTGATGCCGATGCCGGCGATCGAACGCGCATCGATCTGCGCGTTGTTGAGCAGCTCGGTGATGGTGGTGTAGACGCTGGTCATGATCTCGCGCGGGTTGTGTTCCACCCAGCCCGGCTGCGGAAAGATCTGGCCGAACTCGCGCTGCGCCACACCGGCCACCTTGCCCTGGCGGTCGAACAACATCGCGCGTGAGCTGGTGGTGCCTTGATCGATCGCAAGGACGTATTGCTTTTCCATCGGAGATTCCTCAAACAGTGCCGGCGCTGGCGCACGGCGAGAAAGTGGGTGGTGCACGCCGTTGTGTGAGAGGCCGTTAAAAACTCAAGACCTGCTCAACAGCGGCGCTGTGCTGTCAGTCGCGCAGCGGTGCGATTACCGCGGGTCGAGCGGCGGTTTGCCGCCCTGCAGATGCCGCACGCGTGCCGGCAGAAATGGCAGGATCAGCCATTGGTAGGCGAGCGCGCCGATGGGGCCGCCGATCAACGGACCGACGATCGGGATCCACCAGTAATTGTCCTTGGCCGGCAACGCGGCCTCGCCCCAGCCGGCGAAGTAGGCGAACAGGCGCGGGCCGAAGTCGCGCGCCGGGTTCATCGCCCAGGCTTCCAGATAGCCCATCGACGCGCCCAGCGTGGCCACCAGCAGACCGATCATCAGCGCGCCGGAGTTGGCGGTCGGCGCGGCTTCGTTGAACTGTTCGGTGATGGCGAAGATGCCGAAGATCAGGAACGCAGTGATGATGATCTGGTCCACCAACGCATGCATCGGCGTGACCGCAAGGCCGGGTGCGGTGAAGAACACCCCGGCTGCGCCACCGGCTTCGCGGGTGAGCTGTTGCACCTGGTTGTAGTGATCGATCACCGGCCCGTACATCTGGTAGACGATGGCCGCGCCCAGAAATGCACCGATCACTTGCGCGCCCCAGTACGGCAGCACTTTCTTCCAGGAGAAATCGCGGAACAATGCCAGCGCCAGCGTCACTGCCGGATTGGCATGCGTGCCGGATACCGAGCCGGTGACATAGATCGCCAGCGTCACCGACAGGCCCCAGGCGATACACACGCCCCAGTAGGCGTTCTGATACGGGCTGGGGTCGTAGAGGATGTACATCGCCGCGACCGAATCGCCGAGCGCGATGATGATGAACATCGCCACCGCTTCGGAGATCAACTCACCTACGAGTTGGCGGCTCATGCGCGCGACCTCATGGTTGTGACAGTGCCGATGCTGGCCTCAATGACGCAGGCAGGGTGGTGCGGCGCGCATGTTGGCGCGCAGGGGTGTTGGTTGGTGCTCATCTGGGTTGCCCTCCACGTGACTCAGGATGATGCTGGCGAATGCGCCAGGATACGTTGCCGAACGACCCGTCCTCGCCGGCAACGTTGTGCGATCAGGCCGGTACCACGTCCACCTGCTGGACCGATTGCGTCTGCAGATAGTCTTCCAGGCGCTGGCGCCCGGCCGCATCGATGCGCAGACCGAGTTTGCTGCGGCGCCACAGGATGTCGTCGGCGGTCACGGCCCACTCGTGGGTACGCAGGTAGTCCACCTCGGCCTGGTACAGATCGGCGCCGAAGTGCGTACCCAAGGCCGCGATGTCCTGCGCCTCGCCCAGCAGCTGCTCCGCGCAGGTGCCGTAGTTGCGTACCAGCCGCTGTGCGGTGGGTGCCGGCAGCCACGGCCGCGCGCTGCTGACGCGTTCGAGCAGGCTGGCGATATCGCGCTGTTCGCCGCCGGGCAATGCGTCGCCGCGCGCCGTCCATGCCGGCTTGCGCGCACCTAATGCCTGAGTCAGGCGGTCGACCGCCTCTTCGGCAAGCTTGCGATACGTGGTCAGTTTGCCGCCGAACACATTGAGTAATGGCGCGCCGTCGGTGAGCACTTCCAGTTGGTAATCGCGGGTGACTTCGGCGGCGTTGTCCTCGGCATCGTCGAGCAGCGGGCGCACGCCGCTATAGCTCCAGACCACATCGGCGGGGCTGATCTGCTGCTGGAAATACAGGTTCACCGCCTCGCACAGATACTGCACCTCGGCCGCGTCGATCTTGGGCGTGGCGGGGTCGTCTTCGTGGTCGACATCGGTGGTGCCGATCAAGGTGAAGTCGTGCTCGTACGGAATGGCGAACACGATGCGCCGGTCCGGTTGCTGGAAGATGTACGCATGGTCGTGGTCGAACAGTTTGGGTACCACGATGTGGCTGCCCTTGACCAGGCGCAGCGCATGCTTGTGCGGCACTGCGGCCACCTTGTCCAGGAACGACACCGCCCACGGGCCGGCCGCATTGGCCAGCGCACGCGCCTGCACGGTGCGGCGACGGCCGTCGCGACCTTCGAGTTCGGCATACCAGAACCCGGCATCGCGCCAGGCACCGACACAGCGCGTGCGCGTATGGATCTGCGCGCCACGCCTGGCGGCGTCCATCGCATTGAGCACCACCAGCCGCGCGTCCTGCACCCAGGCATCGGAGTACACAAAACCGGTGCGCAGCGATTCCTGCAATGGCTGGCCGACAGGGTGCGTGCGCAGCGACAGCCGGCGCGAGCGCGGCAGGCTGCGCTTGCTGCCGCCGAGATGGTCGTACAGAAACAGGCCGGCACGAATCATCCATGCCGGACGCAGATGCGGTTGATGCGGCAGCAGGAAACGCAGCGGCCAGATGATGTGCGGGGCCAGCCGCAGCAGTACCTCGCGCTCGGCCAGTGCCTTGCCGACCAGCGCGAACTCGTACTGCTCCAGATAGCGCAGGCCGCCGTGAATGAGCTTGGTGCTGGCGCTGCTGGTGTGCGCAGCCAGATCGTCCTGCTCGCACAGGCACACCGACAAGCCGCGCCCGGCCGCATCGCGGGCGATGCCGACCCCGTTGATACCGCCGCCTATCACCAGAAGATCGTATATCTCGCCCATCGGTGTCTCCGTCCGGGCGCGCCACAAGAGCGAACCCAAGTTGTCATGTTCGAACATATTCGAACATCAAACCTTGTCGGGACGTGAAGGGGCATCAAACTCCCGTTTTAGGACAGCTTTCCGCTGAGGAATCTATTGGAAGTGGAATTTCGATTGCTATTCAGGATCGAAAATGGCGATCCAGAGGTGTGCGCTTATCGCAAACGCACAAAAACGAACAATCGGCTCAGCTTGCGTCGCCAGGGTTTGCCAGATGCACCCGGGTGCCGGCCTCGGCCAGCACCGCGGCCAGTTCCTGCGGCGGTGGCCGGTCGGTGAACCAGTCGTGCACCTGGGCGATCGCGCCCAGCCGCACCATGGCGTTGCGGCCGAACTTGCTGTGGTCGGCAGCCAGCAACACCTGCCGCGAGTGCTCGATGATGGCCTGGGCCACGCGCACCTCTTGGTAGTCGAAGTCCAGCAAGGTGCCGTCCAGGTCGATGCCGGAAATGCCGATCACCCCGAAGTCCACCTTGAACTGGCGGATCAGCTCCACCGTCGCCTCGCCAGTCACGCCCTGGTCGCGTCCGCGTACCACGCCGCCGGCCACGATGACCTCGAAGCTGGGGTTGGCGCTGAGCATCACCGCCACGTTGAGGTTGTTGGTGATCACACGCAGGCCGCGGTGCTGCAGCAATGCGCGCGCGACTTCTTCATTGGTGGTGCCCAGGTTGATGAACAGCGAGGCATCGTCGGGAATGAAGCGGGCGACCTGTGCGGCGATGTGCTGCTTTTCGCGCGCCTGTAGCGCCTTGCGCGCGGTGTAGGCAAGGTTTTCCACGCTCGAGGGCATGCTGACGCCGCCGTGATAGCGGCGCAGCACGCCGGCATCGCACAGCAACGTGAGGTCGCGGCGAATGGTCTGCGGGGTGACGTCGAAGCGCGTTGCCAGCCCTTCCACCTCGGCAAAGCCCTGCTGCCGCACCAATGCCACCAATTGCTCCTGGCGCGGGTTGAGTGCCGGCGCCGGGACCGTCCTGTAGTGAGTCGACTCCATGCGCAGATGATCGCGCATGTGCGTGAGGATGCAAACACGGCTGCGTGCAAGCGGTAGCGAGCAGTCGTCAGGTGGGCGTGGACGGCGCACGCAGAAACCGCAGTGCGCGCGTGGCACTCGTCGCAGCGAGCGCCTGCCGGCGCCTGGCTGATGGTTGGCGCGGCAGTTTTGCTGCGCTCTCAGCCCAGCTCGCCGCGATACCCCGTATCGATACTGATGCTGCCACCGACCGCGCGCGAGACGCAGGCGCACAGTTTGCGGTTCTCGCGGCGTTGTTCGTCGCTGAAGAACACATCGCGGTGGTCGATATCGGCCGCGCTGTCCAGCACCTCCACCGCGCACAGCCCGCATTCGCCACGACGGCATTCGGCGATCAGCTCCACCCCGGCATCGGCCAGGGCATCCAGCATCGATTCGTTTTCCGCCACCGGCACTTCCAGGCCGAGCCCGGGCAACTTGACCACGAAGGCCTGCGCCGGCACCCGCCCGCTATTGCCGAAGGTTTCGAAATGCAGCCGTGCGCGCGAACGCCCGGCGGCGTGCCAGTGCTGGCGCACCGCTTCGAGCATGCCCAGCGGCCCGCACACATACACCTCGGCATTGGGAGACAGGCGCGCCAATTCGGCGGCAAGATCCGGCTGCCCAGCGGTGTCGTCGCAATGCAGCTGCAGGCGCTCGCCGAGCAAGGTTTCCAACTCGTCCGCATAGGCCATCGCAGCGCGCGAGCGGCCGACGTACAGCAGGCGAAAGGACCGGTGACGACGTGACAGCCGCTGCGCCATGCCGATGATCGGCGTGATGCCGATGCCGCCGGCGATCAACAGGATTTCCTCGCCGCTCTCATCCAGCGCAAAGTTGTTGCTGGGCGGCGAGATCTCCACCACGTCGCCGGGCTGCAAGGTCCACATATGCCGCGAGCCGCCGCGGCTGTCGGGCATCTGCCGTACCGCGATCTGGTAATAGCCATCGGAGCGCGGTTCGCCCACCAGCGAGTACGAACGCACATCGGCGCGGCCATGCAACTGCACGCGAAAATCCAGATGACTGCCCACCTCGAACGGGCGCGCCGCAGTGCCGGGATCGAGCACGATCTCGCGCACGCCCTCGCAGGCATCGGCAATGCTGACGACGTGGGCGCGGTGCCACTGGGTGTCTTTACGCATGGGGAACTCCGGGCAGAAGGGTGTGCTGGCTGCTGCCAGCGTTGGACGGATGGGCGCGGCCGATCAAGGCGCCACCGCGCACCTGGGTGATCGCCGCCGGGGTTTGCAGTACGTGGCGCAGATTGCGATGCGCAAGCCGTGCGTGTTCGCGCATCAGCGCTTCGGCACGCGCGCCTTGGCGGTATTCGATGGCAGCGATGACTTCGCGATGCTGGTCTTGCGCCAGCGTCAGGATCAGTTGCGCTTCGGCGCTGGTGGTCTGCGCCATGACCAGGCTGTTGGGCGAGGCGAACGGCAGCTGCAGCACACGGGTGAGTTCGCGGCCCAGCACATCGCTGCCGGCCATGGCCACCAGCAACGCGTGGAACTGCGCGTTGGCCTGCACGTAAGCGGTGAAGTCGATGGCGTGCAGCGGCGAGCCGACGATGCTGTCGAGCGTGTCCAGCAACTGGCGAGCCTGAGCCAGCGATGCGGCGGATGCCCCGCGTTCGGCCGCCATGCGCGCGGCCAGGCCTTCGAGCGTGCCGCGCAGTTCGATCGCATCGTGCACATCGCGTTCGCTGAAGGCCTGCACCGCGTAGCCGCCGCCCGGCAATGCGCTGGCCAGGCCTTCTTCGCACAGCCGCTGCAACGCGGCGCGCACCGGCGTGCGCGACATGCCCAGCCGCTGCACCACCGCCAGCTCGGACAGCCGCGCGCCGGCCGGCAGGGTGCCGTCGAGAATCAGTTCGCGTAGCGACAGCAGTGCGCGCGTGGTCTGCGCGGCACTGCTGCGAAACGGGGTGGTCGGTGACATGCGAACCTCCGTCGCGGTGCTTTAGCCCACCATGCGCAGCGACAATTCCTGCGCGCGCTGTTCCTGTGCGATCAGCCGATCGATCACGCGGCGCGCCCACATGCCGCCGGCATCGACGTTGAGGTTGTAGAAGGTGTGATCCGGATGCGCGTCGATGGCGCGCTGTTGCGCTTCCAGCACCGCCTCGTCTTCGCCGAACACGCCGGTGACGCCGGCCCGGGTCAGCGTGGTCAGCGATTGATCGTGCAGCGCATAGTTGCGCATGAACGCCCAGAAGTAGTGGCAGGTGGTGTCGGTTTCGGGCGTGATGGTATTGAGCACGTAGCCGTTGACGCCCTGGCTTCGGTCGCCTTCCGGCGCACCGGTGCCGGCGATGGCCACACCGACATCGATGGCAATGGTGCCGGGCGCTTCGAAGCGGATGATCTGCCAGCGATCGACCTTGCCGCGGTAATCCAGATGGCGCGCGATCTGGCTGGCCCAGAACGGTGGCGCGTCGATATTGCGCATCCAGCGCGACACCACCACCGAGCGGTCGCCGTGCATCACATCGAACGGCGCTTCGGCGATCTCGTCTTGGCCGATGCTGGAGCCATGCACGAAGGTCTCGTGGGTCAGGTCCATCAGGTTGTCCAGCACCAGCCGGTAGTCGCACTTGGCGTAGATGGTGCGGCCGTCGCCGGCCCAGGCCGGGTCGTGCGCCCAATGCAGATCGGGAATCAGGCTGGTGTCGGCCTGCGCCGGGTCGCCGGGCCAGATCCACACATAGCGATGCTTCTCGGCCACCGGAAAACTGCGCACGCATGCGGACGGGTTGATGGTTTCCTGCGAAGGCATGTGCACGCAGCGGCCTTGCGTGTTGTAGACCAGCCCGTGATAACCGCAGACCACATCGTCGCCGCGCAGCTTGCCCATCGACAGCGGTACCAGGCGATGCCAGCACGCGTCTTCGAGTGCGATCACGGCCCCGGCGGTGCTGCGATACAGCACCACATCCAGGTTGCAGACCTTGCGCGGGGCCAGCGCGTGCTTGATCTCGTGGTCCCAGGCGACGGCATACCACGCGTTGAGGGGAAACAGCTGCTTGGACTGGGACATGACCGTGACTCCTGGGGTTTGTATACAACCTGGGGTGCGGATCGGCAGTGGTGCGCCGGCTGGCAACCAGTTGACGCGCTTTCCAGCGCTGGCGTCTGCTTGCAAGCGAAGTTATGTATACACCGGAGACAATGTTGGAGTGTCAGTCGCCAAGCGAAATTGTGCGATTATCGAATACGCACACCGATAATCGGATTGACCGGGCTGTGCCGCTGCGCCTACCGTGACCGCACGCTCGCTGCGCAGGACATTGCAATGGCCCAAATCGTCTCCCTCTCAGAAGCGGTGTCCCAGCTGATCGCCGATGGCGATTGCGTGGCGATGGAAGGCTTCACCCATCTGATCCCGCACGCCGCCGGTCATGAGGTGATCCGCCAGCGCAAGCGCGACCTGCGCCTGGTGCGCATGACGCCGGACCTGATCTACGACCAACTGATCGGCGCCGGGTGCGCGGCGGCATTGCGGTTTTCCTGGGGCGGCAATCCCGGCGTCGGCTCGCTGCACCGGCTGCGCGATGCGGTCGAACATGCCTGGCCGCAGCCGCTCCAGATCCGCGAACACAGCCATGCCGATATGGCCAACGCCTACGTGGCCGGTGCCTCGGGCCTGCCGTTCGCGGTGTTGCGCGGTTATGTCGGCTCGGACCTGCCGCGCGTCAACGACAGCATCAAGTTCCTGCAATGCCCGTACACCGGCGAAACGCTGGCCACCACGCCGGCAGTGAATCCCGATGTCACCGTGATCCATGCGCAGCAGGCCGACCGCCGCGGCAATGTGCTGCTATGGGGCATTCTGGGCGTGCAGAAAGAAGCCGCATTGGCGGCGCGCAAGGTGATCGTGACGGTGGAAGAGATCGTCGACACGCTGGATGCGCCGCCCAACGCCTGCATCCTGCCGCGCTGGGTGGTGGATGCGGTCTGCCACGTGCCCGGCGGCGCCGCACCGTCGTATGCGCATGGCTACTACGCCCGCGACAATCGCTTCTATCTGGCCTGGGATGCGATCGCCCGCGACCGTGCGCGCTTCCAGGCATGGATCCAGACGCATATTCTCGATACCGAGAATTTCGCTGCCTTCCAGCGCGTGTACGCGCACTCGCTGTTGCAGGTGGCCGCATGAGCGACTACAGCACCAACGAAATGATGACCGTGGCGGCGGCGCGGCGCCTGCCCGATAACGCGGTGTGCTTCGTCGGCATCGGCCTGCCATCCACTGCCGCCAACCTGGCGCGGCTGACGCATGCGCCGGACGTCACCTTGATCTACGAATCCGGCCCGATCGGCGCGCGCCCGGACGTGCTGCCGCTGTCGATCGGCGATGGCGAACTGGCCGACACCGCCGACACCGTGGTCTCCACGCCGGAGATCTTTCGCTACTGGTTGCAGGGCGGTCGCGTGGATGTGGGCTTTCTGGGCGCGGCGCAGATCGATCGCCATGCCAACCTCAACACCACGGTGATCGGCCCCTACGATGCGCCGAAAACGCGGCTGCCAGGCGCAGGTGGCGCGCCGGAGATTGCGGCCAGCGCCAAGCAGGTGTTCATCATCATTCGCCAATCCACACGCAGCTTCGTGCCGGTGCTGGACTTCATCACCACGGTCGGGCATCTGGACGGTGGCGATGCGCGCCAGCGTGCCGGCCTGCCTGGCGCCGGCCCGACCGTGGTGGTTACCGATCTGTGCGTGATGGAGCCCGACCCCGTGACCCGTGAACTCACCGTCACCGCCTTGCACCCCGGCAGCACCCGCGAACAGGTGAGTGCCGCCACCGGCTGGCCGATCCGCTTCGCCGCCGATCTGGCGCAGACCACCCCACCGAGCGCTGCGGAATTGCAGGCGCTGCGCGCGCTGCAGGCACGCACCGATGCGGCGCATGGCAAGCAGGCTGCGGGAGCCGAGGCATGAGCGAGGTCTATCTGATCGATGGCATCCGCACGCCGATCGGCCGTTACGGCGGCGCTCTGGCCAGCGTGCGTGCCGATGACCTCGGCGCGGTACCGATCGCCGCGTTGATGGCGCGTCATCCGCAACTGGAACCGGCGCTGATCGAAGACGTGTATCTGGGCTGCGCAAACCAGGCCGGCGAAGACAATCGCAATGTCGCGCGCATGAGTCTGTTGCTGGCGGGGTTGCCGTCTTCGGTACCGGGTAGCACGCTCAATCGCCTGTGCGGGTCCGGGCTGGATGCGATCGGCACGGTGGCGCGCGGCATCCGTGCCGGCGAACTGGGGCTGGCGATCGCCGGCGGGGTCGAATCGATGACGCGCGCGCCGTGGGTGATGGGCAAGGCCGAGGGCGCATTCGCCCGCACGCAACAGCTGGAAGACACCACGATGGGCTGGCGTTTCGTCAATCCGCGTCTGCAGGGCGCCTATGGCGTGGAGTTGATGGGCGAAACTGCAGAGAACGTGGCGCAGCGCTATGCCATCGCGCGCGAAGACCAGGATGCCTTTGCATTGCGCAGTCAGCAACGCGTTGCCGCTGCACAGGCGGCCCGGTTCTTCGATGGAGAAATCACGCCGGTGACCGTGGCCCCACGCAAAGGTGGCGAGGCAACCGCTGTCGATCGCGACGAGCCCCCGCGCCCGAATACCACGGCCGAGATGCTGGCCAAGCTCAAGCCGGTTTTCCGCCAGCCTGGCACGGTGACTGCCGGCAATGCCTCGGGCCTCAACGATGGCGCTGCGGCCTTGTTGCTGGCCTCCGCGCAGGCGGTGCAGATGCATGGGCTGACCCCGCGCGCGCGCGTGCTCGGCTTCGCCTCCGCCGGTGTGGAGCCGGCCTTCATGGGGATCGGTCCGGTGCCGGCCACGCAGCGCTTGCTGGCGCGGTTGGGCCTGACCATCGAGCAGTTCGATGCGATCGAACTCAACGAAGCCTTCGCCGCGCAGGCACTGGCCTGCACGCGCGCGTTCGGGCTGGCCGACGATGCGCCGCACGTCAACGCCAACGGCGGCGCCATCGCACTCGGCCACCCATTGGGGATGAGCGGCGCGCGGCTGGCGTTGACCTTGCTGCGGCAACTGGAAGCCAGCAACGGACGGCTTGGCCTGGCCAGCATGTGTATCGGCGTGGGGCAGGGCGTGGCGCTGGCGATCGAGCGCGTGTAGTGCGCCCGTTGCAACCACCGCTGCCGTTACCGCACACCCATAGCGTTCTCGACGCTTGCAGCGTTGACGCCAGCATTCTCGACCGCGCCGCAGCGCAACCGATGGAGATCCCGCATGCGCGACCCCAGCTCTGACACGCCAATCGATCCGCTGCTCGGCTATCGCCGCATCCGGATCGGCACGCAGCCGGCGTATCTGCATCTTCCCTATGCATCCACCGCGTTGCGCGGCCCCACACGCGCGCCGATCGACATCCCGGTCACGCTGTCGGAAGTCACCGGCCCGCGACTGGATCGGCTCACGCTGGGCGAGCATGCCGCCGATCTCACTGCCGGCTTTGCCGGCGAGCCGTTGGGCGAGCGCATCATCGTCTCCGGCCGCGTACTCGACGAAAACGGCAAGCCGGTGCGCAACAGCGTGGTGGAAGTGTGGCAATGCAACGCGGCTGGCCGCTATCAACATGCGGGCGATCGGCACGATGCGCCGCTGGATCCCAATTTTCGCGGCACCGGCCAGGTGCTCACCGACGACCACGGCCGCTATGCGTTCAAGACCATCAAGCCGGGTGCGTATCCGTGGCGCAATCACTACAACGCCTGGCGGCCGGCGCATATCCATTTTTCGCTGCATGGCGATGGTATCGGACAGCGCTTGATCACCCAGATGTACTTCCCCGGCGACCCATTGCTGGCGCACGACCCGATCTACAACTGCGTGGACGATCCGCTGGCACGCGAACGTATGGTGTCCAGTTTCGACTGGGAAAACGCGGTGAGCGAATACGCGCTGGCCTATCGCTTCGACATCGTGTTGCGCGGTCGCAAGCAAACGGTCTGGGAGTGAATCGATGAGCCTGCACACCACCCCGTCGCAAACCGTTGGCCCGTATTACCGGCTCGGGCTGGAGCCGCTGTATCGCGACCAACTCGCATCTGCGCAGGCCACAGGCACGCAGGTGCAGATCAGCGGTTGTATCTTCGACGGCGCCGGTACTCCGGTGGCCGACGCGGTGCTGGAACTGTGGCAAGCCGATGCGGCCGGCATTTATGCGCATGCCGCCGACACCCGCTTTGAAACGCACGACCCCAGCTTCGATGGCTGGGGCCGCGTGCCGACCGATGCGCAAGGATGTTTTTCCTTCAGCACCATCAAGCCAGGCCAGGTCGCCGGGCCCGACGGCAAGCTGCAGGCCGCGCATCTGACCGTGCTGGTGTTCATGCGCGGGCTGCTGCGCGGCGTGTCGACACGGCTGTACTTCGCCGACGACCCGCAACTGCGCAGCGATCCGATCCTTGCCCTGGTGCCGGCCGAGCGTCGCGCCACACTGCTGGCGCAATCGCGCGGTAGTGGCAACTACGTGTGGGACATCCACATGCAGGGCGATGCGGAAACGGTGTTCTTTCATTATTGACCGCAGCATCATTGCGCGTTTGCCCATGCTGCGATGCGCGCGCGTGCGCACCGCGCACGCCAGTTGGCACTCCTGCGTATCGATGCCATGCTGCCCGCACGCCAAGAGAGGCCATGCATGACTGCGACGTCTTCCCTGTTGGGATCCTTGTTTGGCGAGCCCGCGTGCGACGCGTTGTTCGACGACGCGGCGCGTGTGCAGGCGATGCTGGCGTTCGAATCCGCGCTCGCCCGCGCGCAGGCGCAGTGCGGCGTGATTCCGGCCGAGGCCGCGCAGGCCATTGCCAATGCCTGCGACGTGCAGCACTACGATCTGGCCGCGCTGGCGCAGGCCACCGCACTCGCCGGCAACCCCGCCATTCCATTGGTCAAGGCACTGACTGCGCGCGTGGCCGAACACGATGCGCAGGCCGCGCGCTGGGTGCACTGGGGTGCCACCAGTCAGGACGTCATCGATACCGGCACAGTGCTGCAGCTGCGCGCTGCGCTCGACCTGTTGCTACCGCGTCTGCAACGCCTGTGCGCCGATCTGGCCGCACTGGCCGAACGCGAACGCAACACCGGCCTGCCCGGTCGCACCTTGTTGCAGCAGGCGGTGCCGGTCACCTTCGGGCTCAAGGTCGCCGGCTGGCTGGATGCGTTGCGGCGCGCGCACCACCGCCTGCAGGCCTTGCAGCGCGATGCCTTGGTACTGCAGTTCGGTGGCGCCGCCGGTACGTTGGCGTCGTTGCAGGAGCGCGGCCTCGATGTCGCCCAGGCACTGGCCACGACGCTGGCGCTGCCGTTGCCCGCATTGCCGTGGCACACCGCGCGCGACCGCCTCGTCGAGGTCGGCTGCGCCTTCGGCCTGTTGGCCGGCACCTTGGGCAAGATCGGCGGCGATGTGGTGCTGCTGATGCAATCGGAAGTCGGCGAAGTGTTCGAGCCTGCCGCTGCCGGCAAAGGCGGCTCCTCGGCGATGCCGCACAAACGCAATCCGGTCTCCAGTGTCGCCGCGATTGCGGCTGCCACGCGCGTGCCCGGCCTGGTCGCGACCTTGTTCAGCGCGATGGCGCAGCCGCATGAGCGCGCCGCCGGGCAATGGCACGCCGAATGGGAGACCTTGCCGCAGATCGTCTGCCTCACTGCCGGAAGTGTTGCGCAGATGCAGCTGTGCCTGGCCGATCTGGAACTGGACCGCGAGCGCATGCGCGCGCATCTGGATAGCCATGGCGGCGTGTTGTATGCCGAAGCGGTGGTATTCGCACTCGCAGCGCAGCTCGGCAAAGCGCAGGCGCATGCCCTGGTGGAGCAGGCGGTGTCACGTGCGCAGGCGCAGCAGCGGCATCTGCGCGAGGTGCTCGCCGACGATGCACTGGTCAGTGCGGTGCTCACGCATGCGCAACTGCAGGCGCTGTTCGATGTGGACAGCTGGCGCGGCATGTCCTCGGTCTGGATCGATCGCGTGCTTGCCGCTTCTTCTTCTTAGCTGAAGGTACTTCGATGGCCTATCTGCAGTTGCCCACGCACCGCCTGCACTATCGGCTGGACGGCACCGAAGGCCGCCCCTGGCTGACCTTCTGCAACTCGCTCGGCACCGACCTGCAGATGTGGGACACACAGATCGCTGCCTTTGCGCCGCACTACCGCATCCTTCGCTACGACCGCCGCGGTCATGGCGGTTCTGACACGCCGCCCGGCCCCTACAGCGTCGCCGACCTGGGCCAGGACGTGCTGGCGCTGTGGGATGCGTTGCAGATCGATCAGAGCGACTTCTGCGGCGTGTCGATCGGCGGCCTCACCGGGCAGTGGCTGGGCCTGCACGCACCGCAACGGCTGCGGCGGCTGGTGGTGTGCGCCACTGCGCAGAAGATCGGCAGCAGCGAGAGCTGGAACGCGCGCATCGCACAGGTGCGCAGCGAAGGCCTGGCCGTGCTGGTCGATGCCACCTTGCAGCGCTGGTTCACGCCGCCGTTTGCCATCAGCCACGCGCAGCGGCTGGAGATGATCGTGGCCGCGTTCGTGGCGACCTCGCCGGACGGCTACATCGCCTGCTGCCAGGCCGTGGCCGATGCCGATTTCCGTGGCGCGCTCGACACGCTGGCGCTGCCATTGCTCGCAGTGGCTGGCGAAGATGACCCGGTCTGCCCGCCCAACGATCTGCGCGAGATCGCCTCTGCCGTTCCGCACGGCCATTACGCGCAGGTGCCCGGCCGGCATATCTGCAATCTGGAATCGCCGGCCGCGTTCAACGACACCGTGTTGCGCTTTCTCCGGGCCGACTAAAGCAGCTGCCAGCACGCCTGCGCTGCACGGCCGCTCCAACCATTCCCCACGCAAGAGAGATCCAATGCACGAAGACGAGCGTTACCAGGCTGGCCTGCACGAGCGCCGGCGCGTTCTCGGCGATGCGCATGTCGACCGCTCGCTGGCCGCACGCACCGAGTTCACCGAAGAGTTTCAGGAACTGATCACCCGCTACGCCTGGGGCAGCATCTGGACCCGCGACGGCCTGCCCGCGCATACCCGCTCGCTGCTGACGCTGGTGATGATGGTGGCGCTGGGCCATGACGAAGAGTTCAAGCTGCACGTGCGCGCCGCGCGCAACAACGGCGTCACGCCCGAGCAGATCAAGGAGGTGTTGTTGCAGGCGGCGGTCTATTGCGGCGTGCCGGCGGCCAATCACGCATTCGCGCTGGCCAAACCGATTCTCGAAGAACAGGCCGCCGAAGGCTGAGCCGCTAGCATCGCGTCAGACACTCTGACGAGCGACACCGGAACACGCTGCGCATGCCGGCAGCGCAACCACGTGTGTCGTGCTCGAGGCGCGAGCAGCAAGAGCGGCCAAAAAACGATTACGTAGCCGCTAGGTGGGCACGTCGGTGCCCGGAATCGGCATGTGCCACTCGTACACCGCCAAGCATCGCAGGCAAGATGGCCGCTATCGGACATCACGTCCCAGGGAGATGACTCATGACGTTGCGCTTTGCCTGCCTGCTGATGCTGCTGCTCGCCACCTGTGCGCTGCAGGCGCAGCCGCATCCCGGACCGGGCACGCAGTTGTCGCAGGTTCGCGCCGACGATGGCCAGACGCTGGCGGTGTGGTCGCGCGTACCGGCACAACCGCGTGGCACGATCCTGCTGGTGCATGGGCGTACCTGGAGTGCGCTGCCTAATTTCGACCTGCAGGTTCCCGGCGAAGCGCGCGATTCGCGATCGGTGCTCGCGGCCTTGGCGCAGGCCGGGTATGCCGCCTACGCGGTGGACCTGCGCGGCTATGGCGGCAGTGCGCGCGATGGCAGCGGCTGGAACACGCCAGCGCGCGCAGTGGCCGATGTCGCCGAGGTGCTGGCCTGGATCGCCCGCAAGCACGCGCACTTGCCGCCGCCGGCGCTGCTCGGTTATTCCAACGGCGCGCGGGTGGCGCTGCTGATCGGCCAGCAACACCCGCAGGCGCTGTCTGCGCTGGTGCTGTACGGCTTTCCGGACGATGTCGATGCAGCTCCCGATGCAACACCACCGTCCGCGCAGCCATTGCGCGCACGCACCACGGTCGAAGCAGCCGGCGAGGATTTCATCACCGCCAATGCCGCGCCCTCTGGCGTGCGTGCGGCCTACGCTGCGCAGGCGGTGTCGGCCGATCCGGTGCGCACCGACTGGCGCGCGATGGAGCAGTTCGCCTTCCAGCCCGAGCAGGTGGCAACGCTGCCGGTGCTGCTGCTGCGTGGCGTCGACGATCCCATCGCGACCCAGCCGGACAACGCGCACCTGTATGCACGCCTGCGCAGCGAAGATCGCAGTTGGGTCACGCTGCCACATGCCGACCACGTGGCGCATGTCGAAGACACGCATGCCGCCTGGGTGGATGCGGTGGTCGGCTTTCTGCGCCGGCCGCGCTGAGCGTGTTCGACAAGCCCTAACTCAACAACGCCCCCAACCGCTGTGCCGCTTGCTTCAGCGGTTCCAGCAGCTGCGTCTGCATCGTCTGCAGGCTCACGCGTCCGGCCTGCGCGCCGATGTTGAGCGCGGCGATCACCTCGCCGCGCAGGTTACGCACCGGCACCGCGATCGAGCGCAGGCCGATTTCCAGTTCCTGGTCGGTCAGGCACATGCCTTCGCGGCGCGTTCGTGCCAGCAGCTCCAGCAGTGCCGATGCCTGGGTCACCGTGCGGTCGGTGCGCGGGCGCAGCGTGGTGCGCTCCAGATACGCCTGCAAGGTGTCGCCGGGCAGGGCGGCCAGCAGCACCCGGCCCATTGAGGTGCAGTACGCCGGCAGGCGCGTGCCCGGGCGCAGCCCGATCGACATGATGCGCACCGTCTCGGCGCGCGCCACGTACAACAGGTCGTCGCCGTCCAGCACGCCCAGCGAGCAGGATTCGTGCAACTGGTCACGCAAGCCATCCAGCACCGGCTGCGCTGCCGCAGTCATCGACGAAGAGGCCGCATATGCCCCGCCGATGCCCAACACGCGCGGCAGCAGCACATAGCCGCGGCCCTGCTCGCCGACATAGCCCAGCTTGGCCAGCGTATGCAGCACCCGCCGCACCGCTGCGCGCGAGATGCCGGTCTCCAGGCTGATCTGCGACATCGTCACCTCGCGCGCGTGCTGGGCGAACACGCTGAGTACCACCAATCCGCGTCCCAGCGAGGTCATGAAGTCCGGGTCGCCCTGGGCAGCGGCGATCTGCTGCATCAACTCATGCGGCAGGCCGCGTTCGCTCCCGACTGCGGGCACGGCGGTGGGGCGTTTGCGTCGGCTGGCGGCGGGCTCGGGCATTGGGTCGCAGGTTGGACAGGTTCACGCATGGTAAGCGCTCACGCCGAAGCATGCCCCCGGTCGCAGCTTGTGCCTGGACATGTAATCGCTTCACCCTGCTTGCCGCATAATCGCCGCTGGTTTGTTCCGGATCGGTCCTCTTAGTCCATGAAAACCCCCAAGGGCCTGCAACCGCTGATCGACGACGGCATCATCGACGAAGTGTTGCGACCACTGAAGAGCGGCAAGGAAGCATCCGTCTATGTGGTCAGCACAGGCGCCGACATCCTGTGCGCGAAGGTCTACAAGGATATGGCGCAGCGCAGCTTCCAGGCGCGCGTGCAATACCAGGAAGGCCGCAAGGTGCGCGGCAGCCGCCAGGCACGCGCGATGGGCAAGGCCACCAAGTTCGGCCGCCGCGAAGCCGAGACCGCGTGGAAGAACACCGAAGCCGAGGTGCTCTACCAGCTGATGGATGCCAGCGTGCATGTGCCCAAGCCGCGCGGCTATTTCCACGGCGTGCTGCTGATGGATCTGGTCACCGACGAAGCCGGCCACAGCGCACCGCGGCTGGGCGAGGTAGAGCTGGAACCGGAGCAGGCGCGCGTGTTCCATACCAGCCTGATCGGCGATGTGGTCAAGATGCTGTCGCTGGGTCTGGTGCACGGCGATCTGTCCGAATACAACGTGCTGGTCTCGCCCGAGGGGCCGGTGTTGATCGACTTCCCCCAGGTGGTCAGCGCCGCCGGCAACAATGCCGCGCGCGACATGCTGCTGCGCGACGTGCACAACCTGCGCGATTGTCTGGGCCGCTTCGCGCCGGAGTTGCTGGAAACCTACTACGGCGAAGAGATGTGGGCGCTGTTCGAAAAGGGCGAGCTGCGCCCGGACAGCGTGCTGACCGGACGCTTCAAGTTCGACACCCACCGCGCCGACGTCCGCGCCATCCGTGCCTCGATCGAAGACGCACGCCAGGAAAATCTCATTCGCCAGCAAGGTCGCGAGGCAGCTGCGGAAGACGAAGATTAGCCAGCGGCTGTCGCGCCCTATGCGGCGCGACACTGGCAATGGCGCACACGGCGCACTGCCAGCGTGCACTGGTCATGGGCAACGTGTCGGTGCGCGCTGAGCGCGCCGATGCCAGCGCGTGCAGATGCGATGCGGCGCAGCAAAAAACCAACTGACGCTGATTGCGTGGACTGTCGGACAAGCCCGCCGGGTTCCGCCCTTGCCGCCGCATGCAAGGCCAGTCAAGGGTTTTGCAGCGCTGCGGTGTGCATCAGGCAATGCCATTGAAATTATTTATGCAATTTAATGGTGATTGATCATAAGTATCTGGCAGGCTCGCTCCTCGTCTCCTGGAGGGTCTGTCATGTCGTTTGATCCTGATGTCGTGCGCCTGTTTGCCCAGCTTCAACAATCCGGTCAACCGGCCATGGACACCCTGCCGATCGAAGGTGCGCGCGCGATGATGCGCGCGCTCGGCGCGCAGCTCGGCTTCCCGCGCGTGGAGATGGCGCAGGTGCGCGATCTGCACGCCGACACCGCTGCCGGCCCGGTGCCGTTGCGGTTGTATCGACCATCCGAGCTTGCCCCTGGCCCCGCCCCGACCTGCCTGTTCGTGCATGGCGGCGGTGGTGTGGTGGGCGATCTGGACTCCCATGACGACGTCTGCCGGCAACTGGCTGCGCGTGCCGGCTGTCAGCTGCTGGCGGTCGACTATCGTCTGGCGCCGGAACACCCCGCACCGGCCGGCGTGGAAGACGTGATTGCCACCCTGCAGTGGCTGGTGGCCCAGCCCCATGCGGTTGGTGCCGATGTGCAGCGGCTGGCCATTGCTGGCGACAGCATCGGCGGCGCCATGGCCGCAGTTGCAGCGCTGGCCGCGCGCGACGCCGGGATCGCGTTGCGCTGCCAGGTGTTGGTGTATCCGCTCACCGATGCACGCGAGGACACTGGCGTGTACCCGTCGCGATCGCACAATGCCGGACTGCCGCCGCTCACCGCAGATGCGGTGCGCTTTTTCAATCGACATCTGTTGCCCGACCCCGCCATTGCACAGGACTGGCGCGTCTCGCCGATGCTGGTGCCCGATGTGGCCGGCGTTGCGCCCGCACTGGTCGTGGTGGGCGATCGCGACATGCTCTGCGACGAAGGACGCGCCTATGCCGAGCGGCTGCGTGCTGCCGGCGTGGAAGTCACCTTGCACAGCTTCCCCGGCATGATCCACGGTTTCATCAACATGGGCGGCGTACTGCGCGCCGCCGATGAGACGTTGGCGCTGGCGGCACTGGTGCTGCGCCAGCGTTTGCTGCCCGCCATCGGGCGGTGGGCGAGTGACTAGAAATTGAAGCGGAAGGTGGTCATCAGCACGTGGTTTTCGCGGTCCACTGCAGGCGTATTGACGAACTGATTCAGATACCCGACATCGACATTGGCGATGGCGTTGAACTTCCAGTTGATACCGACGAATACGCGGTTCTGATCGAGACCGCGTCGCGCGCCCCACTCGGTCTGATCGAGATTGACGAACAGTTCGTTGAACGCCACCCACGATAATTGCGGCGACAACGCGCTGGGGCGCACGGCCCGGATCATCTGGCGCACTCGGTACCCTTCGTCGCTGAAACCTTCGCGGTGGCGTTGCTCCAGACGTGTGCGGCTGGTAATGGTGATATTGGCAATTGGATCGAACTGATATTGAAACTGCCCCCACCAGCGATTTTCGCGGTTGGAGGATTGCCCGGCCGGGTGGCTGATAATGGTGTCGTAGCCCATCCAGACACTGGCTTTGGGATTGAGCCGGTAAAACACGGCGGGGCGCAGAATCAGTTGGTCGAACTGCTCGCCTTCCTCGCGCCAGCGCGGATGGATATCCATGCTCCAGTACAGATTTTCGACCGGCAACTTGCCCTGGGCATACACACTTAACCAGTAACGGCCATCTTCTTCGGTAGTGGCCATCGCTGGCGCGATGTTCGCCAGCATCAGCACTAAAAGCAGACAGGCACTGCGCACAGTTGCCTTCAACATCGCACTCGATCTGTTCATGGATTAGAAAGTCGTCATAGTTGATCGAGCATAGCAACTTCCCCCGTGCCGCTAGAGTCCGCCGGACGAGCGGCAAGCCTGCGCGTACCGGTGGCTTCGCACGTGGCGACATGGCATCGCATGCTGACATCTGTTGGCAATATTGCGCGCATGCTTCGGTTCACTTAGGGCGCTTGCACGCGTACCGGCGTGGGACACGCCGCAAGTACGTCCATGTAGGCGCTTATGCGGCATCCCTGCCGCATAAGGTCCCACGCCGGCACGCGCGCAAGCACCACCGACTGTTGTCGGTGGCTGTGGGACAAGCGACGGCTGGTTGATTGATCTAGCTGTACGCGAGACCTTCGCTGGCGACCGAGTGGCAGCGCGATGGATGACCGACGTCATCGTGGAATCCGTCGGACGACGTGCTTGCCGAGCGGCGACGTAATCGATCAACCAACCACAAGCCCCTCACGCCACCTGGCTGCGCCGCGCGCGTTCCAGATGCACCAGCAGCAGCGAGATCGCCGCCGGCGTCATGCCGGCAATACGCTGTGCCTGGCCGATACTTTGCGGGCGCACGCGTTCGAGTTTCTGTTGCACTTCGATCGACAGGCCACGCACGCCGGCATAATCGAACCCTTCTGGAATCGGCGTGGTTTCGTGGCGTTGCTGACGCGCGATGTCATCGCGTTGGCGGTCCAGGTAGCCGGCGTATTTGACGCTGATCTCGACCTGCTCGGCCACCTGTGCATCGTCCACGCCCGGCCCCAGCGTCGGCACGCGCATCAGCGCAGCGTAGTTGAGTTCGGGGCGCTTGATCAGATCCAGTACGTTGGTTTCGCGGCTCACCGCCACGCCCAGGGTCTGGGCCACTTCGCGGCCCAGCGCATTGCCCGGGGTTGCCCACAGTGCCTGCAGGCGCGCGCTTTCGCGCTGCACCGCTTCCTGCTTGGCCGAAAACCGCGCCCAGCGCGCATCGTCGACCAGGCCCATCGCACGGCCCATGCCGGTCAGGCGCGCGTCGGCATTGTCTTCGCGCAGCTGCAGCCGGTATTCGGCGCGGCTGGTGAACATGCGATACGGCTCGGTGGTGCCGTGGGTAATCAGATCGTCCACCAGCACGCCCAGGTACGCCTCATCGCGACGCGGCGACCACGCCGGCAAGGCCTGCACATGACGCGCGGCATTGAGGCCGGCCAGCAATCCCTGTGCGGCGGCTTCCTCGTAACCGGTGGTGCCATTGATCTGCCCGGCGAAGAACAGCCCGCCCACCGCCTTGGTTTCCAGCGAGGCCTTGAGCCCGCGCGGGTCGAAGAAGTCGTACTCGATCGCATAGCCGGGGCGGGTGATATGCGCCTGCGCAAACCCATGGATCGAGCGCACCAGCGCCAGCTGCACATCGAACGGCAGCGAGGTGGAGATGCCGTTGGGATAGATCTCGGTGACCTCCAGGCCTTCGGGCTCGACGAAGATCTGGTGGCTGGTCTTCTCGGCGAAGCGCACCACCTTGTCTTCGATCGACGGGCAGTAACGCGGGCCGATGCCTTCGATCTGTCCCGAATACAGCGGCGAGCGATGCAGCGCGCTGCGGATGATGTCGTGGGTCTGTTCGGTGGTGTGAGTGATCCAGCAGCTGACCTGGCGCGGGTGATCGCTGCGCTGGCCCATGAACGACATCACCGGCAACGGGTCGTCGCCCGGCTGTTCGGCCATCACGCTGTAGTCGAGCGTGCGCCCGTCGATACGTGGCGGGGTGCCGGTCTTGAGCCGGTCAATCGCAAACGGCCGTTCGCGCAGGCGCGCGGCCAGCGTGGTGGCCGGCGGGTCGCCCATGCGCCCGGCCGCGTACTGGGTCTCGCCAACATGGATCTTGCCGGCCAGGAAGGTACCGGCCGTGAGCACCACCGCGGGTGCTTCGAAATGCAGCCCGGTCTGGGTGATGACCCCGCGCACGCTGTCGCCTTCGGTGGCGCCGTTGTGGATGAGTAGATCGTCCACCGCCGCCTGGAACACGGTCAGGTTGGGCTGCGCCTCGACGATGCTGCGGATCGCATTGCGGTACAGATTGCGATCGGCCTGGCAGCGGGTGGCGCGTACCGCCGGCCCCTTGGAGGCATTGAGCGTGCGCCACTGGATGCCGGCCAGATCCGCCGCGCGCGCCATCGCCCCGCCCAGCGCATCGATTTCCTTGACCAGATGGCCCTTGCCAATCCCGCCGATGGCCGGGTTGCAGCTCATCGCGCCCACGGTCTCGATGTTGTGGGTCAGCAGCAAGGTGCGGGCACCGGCGCGCGCGGAGGCCAGCGCGGCCTCGGTGCCAGCATGGCCGCCGCCGATCACGATGACGTCGTAGCGATAAAAGGTGTCGGACATGGGCGTGGACTGGGAAGCGGAAGGAGGACAAGCGGCCGCGGAATTATCGGCGGAAGGGCGCTTGAGGTCACTCAATCGATAAAAATGTGATGTGAATCACATTTTCGAACAGTGGCACTCAAGTTGGCATGTTCCGTGCGGATATCCCTAATGCACCCGTCGTGGCATTGCGACATGGGCGCAAGGCTGGAATTGGAACAGGGGCCAGCCGCGCGTGCGATGGGGTAGCGTAAGGGTCGGTAGTCGGGGGACTGCCGACCCTTATTTTTTTCTGCGGTTGGCGCCGCTGCCGATGCGTTCTGCCAAGCTGATGCGGTCAAGTGCTGCCAGATTAAGCAAAGGACAAACGCATAAAGCCCCGGCATGCCGGGGCTTTATGCGTTGAAGGCGCCGATATCCGACAGGGCCGGAACAGGGGGGATCCAGATTTCCCTGTCGGACATCGACATAAGTCAGTCAGTGGAACGCGTCAGGTCAAAAAATGACGTGGCGGGTCACACAGAGCACCTAGCTTGCAACCAAGTGCCGGCTGAACGCAAGCCCCCAATCTATCCATTTGTGGGCCGCGTCGCAGTCAGCAACTCAGGGGATCTGCTCACGGGTATTGCGGGGTGCTGTCTGCCGTTGAATCTGCCGAATCACCCCAGGCGGCGCACCGATGCGTGCCGGCGGCCGCGACGGCGGAGCGCCGGTTGCCGGTGGACGATTGGGCTGCTGCGGACGCGGGCCATTGGGGCGGGGACCGTTCGGACGCGGGCCATTGTGGTACGAGCCGTTCGGGCGCGGCGGTCGGTATTGTGGGCGCCGATCGTTCTGCCGGTAGTAGTAGCCGCCACCGCCGCGATAGACCGGATACACCGGGTAGTCGTACAACCCGATCGAACCGGCGCCATAGGGGTTGCCGTACGGATTGCCGTAGAAATACGGCGAGTAACCTGGCGGGTAGCGATACTGTACGGCCGGAGCGCCACGGTAATAGCCGCCCGACCCACCGCCGGTGTAGTCGTAAGTCGCGCAGCCGCTCAGAGCCAGTAGCCCGGCGGCGAAGATCAGACGGAATTTCATGGATGGTGCCCTCCTGCAACCATGGTCCCACTTTCGAACCGATGCATTGAATCGGTCCTTAACTGTGTCGCTATGTGGCGCTTTTTCATTGATCCAGCATGCGCGGGAATTGTGCGCGCAACCGTGAAGAGTGGGGGATACGTTAATCTTGCAGGCATGATCGAGACGGTTTCTCTTGCCCATTCCGACGTCCTGCAAGCCGCTGCGCGCATCGCGCCGCAGTGCGCGCCGACACCGTTGCTGACCTCGCACAGCCTGGATGCGCTCTGCGGCGCGCAGCTGTTCTTCAAGGCCGAACACCTGCAGCGCAGCGGTGCATTCAAGTTCCGTGGCGCCTGCAATGCGGTGTGGTCGTTGCCCGAGGAGCTGGCCGCGCGCGGCGTGGTCACGCATTCGTCCGGCAACCACGGCGCTGCCTTGGCGCTGGCCGCGCGCACCCGTGGCATCGGTTGCCATGTAGTGGTGCCGGAGGGTGCGGTGGCCGCCAAGTTGGCCAATATTTCCCGGCACGGCGCCACGCTGTGGCGCTGCGCACCGACTATCGCCGCGCGCGAGCAGCTGTGCGCGGAAGTGCAGGCCAGCAGCGGCGCGACGCTGGTCCATCCCTACACCGATCCGGCCGTGATCGCCGGGCAGGGCACCGCCACGCTGGAACTGTTGCACCAGAGCGGCGGCCTGGACGTGCTGGTGGCGCCGGTCGGCGGCGGCGGGCTGGCTGCCGGCGCGGCCTTGGCGCTGCAGGCCGCGCCGGGTTGCGCACTGGTCCTGGCCGAGCCCAGCGGCGCGGCCGACACTGCGCGCTCGCTGGCGGCAGGCGAGCGCCTGGTCGATTTTGTCCCCGACACCATTTGCGACGGCTTGCGCGGCACCCTGGGGGCGCCGAACTTCGCGCTGTTGCAGGCGGCTGGCGCGCAGGTGATCACCGTGGACGATGCCGCGGTGGTGCAGGCAATGCGGCTGATCTGGCAGATCCTCAAACAAGTCGTGGAGCCGTCCTCGGCGATTGCGCTGGCGGCGGTGCTGGCCGACCCGGCGCGCTTTGCCGGGCGCCGGGTCGGGCTGATCCTGTCCGGCGGCAATGTCGATCTGGACGCGCTGCCATGGGTCGCGGCGTGAGCAGGCGCTCGCGCGGGCTCGGCCTGTGGGGCTGGGGCTGGCGGTTATGCATGCTGGCGGCGATCTGGCTGGTGGGCGTGGCGGGCTGGATCGTGTGGATCGGCGACCGCGACCAGGCCGCGCCGGCCGATGTGATCATCGTGCTGGGCGCGGCCGCCTACGACGCGCGGCCTTCGCCGGTGTTCGAAGAGCGCATCCGGCATGCGCTGGATCTGTACGCGCAGGGGTATGCGCCGCGGCTGTTGTTCACCGGCGGCTTCGGCAATGGCGCACGCTTTGCCGAGTCGCAGGTCGCGCGGCGCTATGCGCTGCGTCACGGCATCCCGCCGGAAGCGATCGTGATCGAAACCGAATCACGCACCACCCGGCAGAACCTGCAGCAGGCGCGCGCGCTGATGGAGCGTCACGGCATGCACCGGGCCATCATCGTCAGCGACCCGCTGCACATGGCGCGCGCGCTGCGGCTGAGCCAGGAGCTGGGCGTGGATGCGCTGGCCTCGTCCACCCCCAGCACGCGCTTTCGCAGCTTCCACACCAGCTGGCGCTTTCTGCTGCAGGAGGTCTATTACTTCCACCGCGACCTGGTGGTGCAGGGCGCCTGATGCCGGGTCTGCAGTGTGCGATGACGTTGCAGTGCAAGACGCGCTCTATGATGCGGCTTTCCCAGCGGCAGGTTCGAGCATGAGCGAGAGCAATCGGCAACGCGCCACCGGCCTGGTCCAGGCCTACTATGAAGCATTCAACCGCGGCGAGTGGGACGCCATGTTGGCGTTCCTGGCCGACGATGTGGCGCACGACCTCAATCAGGGACCGCGCGAGATCGGCCGGGCGGAATTCGCCGCTTTTCTGCAACGCATGAACGACAGTTACCGCGAGCAGTTGCGCGACATCGTGATCACCGCCAACGAGGACGGCACCCGGGTCGGCGCCGAGTACGTGGTGCACGGGGTCTACCACACCACCGACGAGGGCCTGCCGGAGGCCAACGGGCAGACCTACGTGCTGCCGGGTGGTGCGTTCTTCGATGTGCGCGACGGCAAGATCACCCGCGTCACCAACTACTACAACCTGCAGGAATGGATCGCGCAGGTCTCGCGCTGATTGCATCGACCGGCACGGGCTAGACCTGCGTAGGAGCGCACCTGGGCGCGATGAGGCGCTACCGGGAAGCTTGGTCGCGCCCGGGTGCGCTCCTACGTGGTTGGTGCGGTAGTGCGGCCGGACCTATGCCTATGTAGGAGCGCGCTTGCGCGCGATGAGGCTTTCTCGGTAACGCTTCATCGCGCGCAAGCGCGCTCCTACGCGGTCGGTCTTGGCGTTACAGCAACACGATGCCGATCACTACCAGAATGAAGATGCCCCATTTGAGCGTCTGGTACAGCGGGTTGTTGCGTTCCTTCAAGGCTTTGGCCCTCAGGCGGCCAGCGTAGAAATAGCGGAACACGCGGTTGATGCCGCCGGTCTTGTCGCCTTCCTGATTGGGCGAGGCGCCGGCCGAGAGCAGGCTGCGGCCGACGAAGCGGTTCACCGCCGCCGCCCAGCGCCAGCGCATCGGGCGCTCGATATCGCAGAACAGGATGATGCGGTCCTGGTCGGTGTCGTTACGCGCGTAGTGGATGTAGGTCTCGTCGAACATGGTCCATTCGCCATCGCGCCAGCTGTGACGCTGGCCGTCGACGTCGATGAAGCAGCGGTCGTCGTTGGGCGTGGCCAGGCCCAGATGCAGACGCATGGACCCGGCGAACGGGTCGCGGTGCGGGCGCAGTTCGCTGCCCGGCGGCAACTCGGCGAACATCGCCGCCTTCACCGTGGGGATGGACTTCAGCAAGGCGGTGGTCTGCGGGCACAGTTCGGACGCCGACGGGTGCGCGGTGCCGTACCACTTCAGATAGAAGCGCTTCCAGCCACGGCGAAAAAACGAGTTGAAGCCGATGTCGGTGTAGCCGTCGGCGGCGCGGATCTTCTGCATCTGCTGCAGGGCCACCGCTTCATCGCGGATCAGCGACCAGTTGGCGCGCAACGGTGCCAGCTCCGGGAATTCCTTGCCGGGATCGATGAAGGGCGTGGTCGGCACCCGCGAACACAGATACATCAGCGTGTTGATCGGTGCCATGAAGGTGGAATGGTCCAGCAGCTGCCGGCTGAGCCGGTGCCGCACGCGACCGCGGTAATGGATGTACAGCGCCGATGCGATGAACAGCGCGATGATGAGCCACTTCAACATGGAGAAGGCCAATTAGGGAGCGGGGGCCGCAAACGCAAGAGCGGGATCAAAACGACGATGCAGCAGCCGGGCGCTGCCGGTGCTCGGAACCAGCATGTACTGCACACGTACACACCGGTTCCTCCGCGCCGTCTGCACGCACCCGACGACTGCTTGCCACGTTTTGCCAGCCACTCTGGTTGAGGCGTTGAACAAGGTGAGCCGTCACAGGAACATGCGGCCGTTAACGACTGAATTCTACCGGGTGTCGCCGCCGAGCCTGACAGGTCGGCATTGGCATCGGCCCAAGATTGTGTGTCTCACCGGCAGCAGCTGCATTGCGGCCAGCGATCTGTACCGCCGCTCAGTCGATGCGGCGGCGGATCGGGATCGAGGCCAACGGTACGCTGGCGATGTCGTGCCCTTGTTCGCGGATGGGCGCGCCCGGTGCCGGTGCCCAGGCGTGCGCGTAGATCACTTCCCAGGAGCTGGGCAAGGTGCCGTCGGGCCGCCGTAACGGCTCGTACGCGGCGCTGGCGGCGGCGAAGCGACCGCGTCCGGTCAGGGTGGCGCGGCGATCGCTGAGCGCGTTGGTGGCGCCCATCGCCCGCAGTTCGCGCATCAAGGCGGGCAGGTCGCTGTAGGTCAGCGTGAACAGGTCGCGGTCCAGCACCGGGTCGCGGAAGCCGGACATCAACAAGGCATCGCCGAACTGCGCGATTGGCGGGAAGCGGCTGACGTGCGGGGCCGGGTCGGCCTGGGCGAAGGCTTCGCGCAGTTCGATCAGCGTCTCCGGGCCGAAGGTGGAGCACAGCAACAGCCCGCCCGGGCGCAGCGCGCGGCGGAAGCCGGCGAACACCGCCGGCAGGTCTTCCACCCATTGCAGGCACAGATTGCTGAAGATCACATCCACGCTGCCGTCGGCGACCGGGAGCGCGCGCGCATCGGCGCAGACCTGCGCGAACGGTTTCCACCAGCCCGCGGCCTTGCGCGCCTGGCGCAGCATCGGCATAGCCTGATCCAGTGCGATCACCTGCGCCTTGGGCCAGCGTTTCTTGATCGCGCCGCTGGCATGGCCGGGGCCGGCGCCGACATCCAGCACCACCTTGGGCAGCTGGTCGTCAAAGTAGTCGAGCGATTCGAGCAGGCGCGTTTCCGCTTCGCGCTGCAGTGCGGCGGCGGCGGCATAGCTGCTGGCGGCACGCGCAAAGGCGCGCCGGACGTGGCGGGGGTCGAAGGTACTGTTCATTGCGGGGCTATTGTCGCCGCTGCGCGCGGCGGAGGGAATCGATGTGTGGTGTGGCGTGGCAATCGGCATGGAGAGCTCTGCACGCGGTCGCTCTGCCAGCGACTGCGTGGCGACCGCAATGGACCGGCACTGTGTTTCGACACGCCGAGTCGTGGCCGAAAACGACCGCGACGTCCGCCGCGGTCGCCACAACCTCCGCATGGCCGAAGCGCTCTAGAACGTGCCCGGGTAGCTGCCGCCATCGATCAGCAGGTTCTGCCCGGTGATGTAGCCGGCCTGCGCGCTGCACAGGAATGCGCAGGCCGCGCCGAATTCGTCCGGCTCGCCGAAGCGCCCGGCCGGAATGCCCGCGCGCTTGCGCTCGGCGACGTCCTCGGCGGTGCCACCTTGCTGTTGCGCGATCGCGGCGAAGTTGCCGCGCAGGCGGTCGGTCGCGAACTGGCCGGGCAGCAGATTGTTGATGGTGACGTTATCGGCGACCGTGCTGCGCGCCAGCCCGGCGACGAAGCCGGTGAGGCCGGCACGCGCGCCGTTGGACAGGCCCAGGATGTCGATCGGCGCCTTCACCGCGCTGGAGGTGATGTTGACGATGCGGCCGAAGCGCCGTGCGCGCATCGCATCGACGCTGGCGCGGATCAGTTCGATCGGCGCCAGCATGTTGGCATCCAGTGCGCGCAGCCAGTCTTCACGTTCCCACTGACGGAAATCACCTGGCGGCGGGCCACCGGCGTTGTTGATGAGAATATCCACCTGTGGGCAGGCGGCGAGCGCATCGGCGCGTCCTTGCGGGGTGGCGATATCGGCCACCACGCTGCGCACCTCGCCGGCGCCCGGAAGCGCACGCAACGTATCAGCGGCCTGCTCCAAGGCATCGCGCCCGCGCGCGACGATCACCACGTTCACCCCTTCACCGGCGAGTGCGCGTGCGCAGCCCAACCCCAAACCTTTGCTGGCGGCGCATACCAATGCCCAACGTCCGGCGATTCCCAAGTCCATGCGCTGCTCCTCGATCGATGAGTTGGCATGATCGGCGATCCGCTCATGGTACGGACGCAACGAAGCGTTGCAGTGCCTCGGCGACCTGATCGGCGTGGCCGAGAAATGGCGCGTGACCGCCGCTGGCGATGGTGAGTGCTTGCGCATGCGGGGCCAGCGCCGCGGCGGCGTGCATGCCGGCTGCCGGAACCAGGCGATCGCGTTGGCCGGCAATCCACAGGCTGGGGCGGGCCAAGTGCGGCAGCGCGCGGCGCAGGTCGGTGCGTTCCAGCAGGCTCAGGCCTTGTTGCAAGGCGTCGGCGGCCGGTTCGCCGCGCGCAACCAGCGTCTCGCGCAGGCTGCGCAGCTCGGCGCGGGCATGCGCCGAGCCCAGCGTATCCAGCGCCAGAAAGCGCTCCAGGGTGCCGCGATAATCGCGCGACAAGTCCTGGCCGAATTGCACGAAGACCTCGCGTTCGACCGCCTCCGGCCAATCGTTGCCACGCACGAACCGCGGCGTGGCCGCGATCATCGCCAGCCCGCGTACCTGCGGTTGGGTGGCCGCGGCATGCAGCGCGAACAAGCCGCCCAACGACCAGCCGATCCACACTGCCGGCGGTGTGGCCGCAGCGATTGCGGCGACCACGTACGGCAGCGCCAATGGCGTGCTGTCGTCGCGGCTGAAACCGTGCCCGGGCAGGTCCACCAGATGCAGTTGATAGTGCGGCGCCAGTCGCTCCACCAACGGTGCAAACACGCCGCCGTGCAGCGCCCAACCGTGCAGAAGAACCAGCGCAGGCCCGTGGCCGATAACATCGATATGCATGCGCGCATTGTCGCCGATCGGCACGGATCGGCGTGCACAGATCCGCGCGGAAGGGGCGGTGAGTCTTGAGTCAGTGCATGAAGCTTGCGCGTGGCGCATTGATCCTGGGTGCGAGCCAGTACGTGCGCGCATGTCCGCGCCAGCACCAGCGCTTGCGCCACTGATCCAGCAAGTGTCAGCTGGGCGTGGATTGCGCGTTCGGCACTGCAGTGGTCGGGTGGTCCATGCCACCCCGCGCACCGGCTGTGCTGCCCGGCGGCTGCGCAGTCGTTTCGATCGCCGCCCTCAGGCGGAGGCGCGCAGCGGTTGCCGGCTCACCACATCGCGGGCCTGCACCAGGGCTTCGATCAACGCTTGCACCTGTTGCGGCGTGTGCAACGCAGACAGGGTGATGCGCAGACGCGCCTTGCCTTCGGGCACGGTGGGCGGGCGGATCGCACCGATCAGAAAGCCGGCCTGTTCCAGCGCAGCGGACATCGCCATCACCGTGGATTCTTCGCCGCACAGCAAGGGCTGGATCGGTGTATCGGAGGCCATCAGTTCGAACCCATACCGGCGCGCGCCATCGCGAAAACTGCCGATCAATTCGGTCAGCCGCGCACGCCGCCAGTCGTCGCGCCGCGCCAGGCGCACGGCCGCCAGGGTCGCGGCGACCTGTGCCGGCGGCAGCGCGGTGGTGTAGATGTACGGGCGCGCGGTTTCGGCCAGATGGCGCACCAGCGCTTCGTCGCCAACGACGACCGCGCCGTAGCCACCGAGCGCCTTGCCCAGGGTCACCAATTGCAGCGGCACTTCGGCCACGCCGAGCCCCGCATCGGCAACGCAACCGCGCCCTTGCGGGCCGAGCACGCCCACGCCATGCGCATCGTCGACGTAGAACAGCGCTTCCTGCATGCGCGCGACCAGACTCAATGCACGCAGCGGCGCAACGTCACCATCCATGCTGAAGACGCCATCGCTGGCCAGCATCGCCGCGCCCTCGGGTGCGCCCTTGAGCTGACGCATCGCACCTTCCACATCCAGATGCGGATACCGCCGCAGCCGGCAGCCGGCCAGCCGTGTGGCATCGAGCAGGCTGGCGTGATTGAGCCGGTCCTGCACGCAGACATCGTCTTCTTCGCTGAGCAAGGCCTGCTGTACCGCCAGATTGGCGATGAAGCCGCTGCCGAACAACAGCGCCGAGGGATAGCCGAGCCAGTCGGCGATCTCGCGTTCGAGCGCTTCATGCGCGGTGTGGTGGCCGCAGATCAGATGCGAGGCGGTGGCGCCGGCACCGTCGCGCGCAGCGGCGTCCTGCAAGGCGGCGACCACTTCGAACTGTTGCGACAGGCCCAGATAATCGTTGGAGCAGAACCCGGTCAGCCAGCGGCCATCGATTTCCAGCCGCACGCCATCGCGGCGGCCCACCTGGCGGCGCACCCGTACCCGTTCCTGGGCCACACGCAACTTGCGCAGCGACGAAATCCGTTCGTGCAGATCGGGGCGAGCCATGGAGTCGTTCAACGGCGGGAAGGGCCGCTAGCGTAGCGTGCCCGGCTCAACGCGCCCAGCCGGTACCGACGATCGGTGCCGGCTGGGTGGAGCTGCGGTTACGCGGCGTGCTCGCAGGCCGCGTCGCGGGTGATGTCTGCATGCACGGTGCCGGGGTGGTCGTGGTCGGCGGCGTCCACGGTGATCTGCATCGGGCGCAGGCCCAGACGCTGGAACAGGGCCTGGTCGCGTTCGGTGTCGGGGTTGCCGGTGGTGAGCAGTTTTTCGCCATAGAAGATCGAATTGGCACCGGCCAGGAAACACAGCGCCTGCAGTTCGTCGCTCATCGCTTCGCGGCCTGCAGACAGGCGCACCATCGACTTGGGCATGGCGATGCGGGCGACCGCGATCATGCGCACGAACTCGAACGGGTCCAGTTGCTGGGTGCCATGCAACGGCGTGCCGGCGACCTGCACCAGCTGGTTGATCGGTACCGAATCCGGATGCGACGGCAGCGTGGCCAGCGCCAGCAACAGGCCGACGCGGTGCTCGCGGGTTTCGCCCATGCCGACGATGCCGCCGCAGCAGGTCTTCAAGCCCACATCGCGCACGTGCTCCAGCGTGTTGAGGCGGTCCTGGTACTGGCGGGTGTGGATGATCGAGTCGTAGTAATCCGGTGCGGTGTCCAGATTGTGGTTGTAGTAGTCCAGCCCGGCGTCCTTGAGCGCGCGCGCCTGGCCGGCGTCGAGCATGCCGAGCGTGGCGCAGGTCTCCAGGCCCATCGCCTTGACCTCGCGGATCATCGCCGCGACCTTGGGGATATCGCGCTCCTTGGGCGAGCGCCAGGCCGCGCCCATGCAGAAGCGCGAGGCGCCGGCGGCCTTGGCCTGGCGCGCCTTGGCGACGACCTCTTCGGTCTCCATCAGCTTCTGCGCGGTCACGCCGGTGTCGTAGCGCTGCGCCTGCGGGCAGTACGCGCAGTCTTCCGGGCAACCGCCGGTCTTGACCGACAACAGCGTGGAGACCTGCACTTCCGCCGGATCGAAGTGCTCGCGATGCACGCTCGCGGCGCGGTGCAGCAGCTCCGGAAACGGCAGATCGAACAGCGCCTGCAGCTCTTTGCGATCCCAGTCATGGCGTACGACAACAGACATTGGGGTTTCCTGACAGTCAGCGGCTTGGAAGGCAGGCAGTCTGGTGAGCATGCAAGAGGCTGTCAACTTCGATGGGGTGCGCTCGGTTTACAGGTGGCCGCAACGGGTGTTGCGGTTGCTGCTGCCGAGCGTGTGCCTGGTCTGTGCAGAGGCCGGAACTGCCGATTGCGATCTGTGCCCGGCATGCCGCGCCGCCCTGCCGGATCACGGCCACGCCTGCCTGTGTTGCGCGACGCAGTTATATGTTTCCGATGGAGCGCTGCGATGCGGACACTGCCTGCAGCACCCGCCGCCGCTGCAGCGCGTGCATGCGTGCTTCACCTATCGCTGGCCGGTGGATGGCTTGCTGCGACGTTTCAAGTTTCATCAGGATCTACCGGCCGGGCGCTTGCTCAGTGAGTTGATGGCCAAGCGCTGTGCAGACTTGCCGCGCCCACAGGCGCTGGTGCCGGTGAGCCTGCATCGGCAGCGCCTGCGCCAGCGCGGCTACGACCAGGCGTTGGAGCTGGCCAAACCGATTGGCCGCGCGCTGCGTTTGCCCTGCCTGCCGTTATTGCGCCGCGTGCGGGCGACCGCACCGCAATCGGAGCTGGATGCGGACGAACGCCAACGCAATATGCGGGATGCGTTCGTGGCGCGCGGCGTGTTGCCCGCGCATGTGGCGTTGGTGGACGACGTGATGACGACCGGTGCCACGCTGCATGCGGCCGCACAGGCCTTGCGGCGCGCGGGTGTGCAGCGGGTGGATGCGTGGGTATGCGCGCGGGTGCCGTGAGGCTTGGCTTACGCGTTGTAGCCTGCACCGTGAGGCTTCGCCCGTACTGTTTGAGGGCGACTGGTCATCAAGTTGCGGGCCCACCTAAGTCATGAAAATGACGTGCCGAAGCGACAGCGTGACCGGGGATTGGCAGAGAGCGGCACAGGGAAGTGCCGCGGCGGCGAGTCAGACAGGATGTCTGACCGAGCCGAGGAGCCAATTCCCGGTCGCGCTGTCGCATCCCACCGAAGCCGGCGCCTGACAAGTGGTGCCAAGCCGTTTCGCGTCAGCGCAACGCCAGCGCCGCGGCGATGCCGACGAAGATCGCCAGGCCTACCCAGTTGTTGTGCAGAAAGGCGCGGAAGCAGGGGCCGCGTTCGCGGTGGCGGGCGAGGCGGAATTCGTAGGCCACCAGCAGCGCGGCGATGCCCAGCCCGGCCCAGTAAGCGGTAGCGAGTCCGGCACGTAGGCCCACCAGCACCAGGGCTGCGAACATCAATGCATACAGCACGCCTTGTGCAACCAGATCGAACTTGCCGAACAGGATCGCGGTGGACTTGCTGCCCATGCGGATGTCGTCTTCGCGGTCGACCATGGCGTACCAGGTGTCGTATGCGGTGGCCCAGAGGATGTTGGCCGCGTAAAGCAGCCAGGCCAGCAGTGGCACGCTGCCTTGCACTGCCGCGAAGGCCATCGGGATGCCCCAGCCGAACGCCATGCCCAGATAGACCTGGGGCAGATGGGTGTGGCGCTTGAGATAGGGATAGCTGGCGGCCAGGAACACGCCCGGCACGCTCAGCGCCACGGTCAGCCAGTTGAGCGTGAGCACCAGCGCGAACGCCACCAGCATCAGCACCACGAACACCCACAGCGCCTCGCGCCCGGATACCGCACCGGTGGCCAGCGGACGCGACTTGGTGCGCTCCACATGCGGGTCCAGCCAGCGGTCGGCGTAGTCGTTGATCACGCAGCCGGCCGAGCGGGTCAGCCAGACCCCGGCGGTGAACACGCTCAGTGTCCATAACGGCGGCAGGCCATCGGCGGCCAGCCACAACGCCCACCAAGTGGGCCAGAGCAGCAACAGGCTGCCGATCGGGCGATCGCCGCGGATCAACTTCCAGTACTGGCCCAGTCTTTGCGGCCAGGTTAGCGCGGCCGCAACGGGCACGTGTTCGACAGCATGCTTGCTCATGCCGCAAAGGGTAGCAGTGCGGCTTGGATGCGGTCATGCGCTTGCTGGTGGTCGAGCCCTGCCGCCGATGCGCGCCGGGCGTGGCGCGGCCATGAGCCAATGGTCTGGGCGAAGATGGGCCGGCATGGCAGCTGGCCGGGCAAGCGCCGCGTGCTCCGGCCGTTTCCCACTGGCTGGACCCCACCAGGGCCGTCACCTGGGCGCCTGTTCTGGCATAATGCGCGGCCAGGCGCTCGTAGCTCAGCCGGATAGAGTAGTGGCTTCCGAAGCCATTGGTCGGGGGTTCGAATCCCTCCGGGCGCACCAGATGGTCCCTCCAGGGACATCCAAGAAAGTCCAAAACCCCCGAGAAATCGGGGGTTTTTTGTTGTCTGCAGGTCCTGCTACATCAACCCTGATCCATTGAAATCCAGGCTGATCAGGGACATAGGTGGGGGCACCAGCCCCCAGCACGTATACGGATGCCACATGCCCACATGCCCCTAAGTGACGCTGCAGTACGTAGTGCAAAGCCCGCTACCAAGCCGGTAAGGCTGTTCGATGGCGGCGGCCTGTACGTCGATCTTCCCGAAAGGCGCCAAGCTCTGGCGATGGAAGTATCGATTCGGCGGCAAGGAAAAGCGCTTGGCACTAGGGGTCTACCCAGGGGTCAGCCTGGCAGAAGCGCGAGCGCAGCATCTGGAAGCACGCAAAGTCCTTCGGTCAGGCATCGACCCATGGGAGAAGAGAAGGCTCGACAGGCTGGTTGGCGTTGACCGGTCCCAGCTCAGCTTTGCGGTTGTCGCTGCGGAGCTTCTGAAGCTACATGCCAAGAAGAATTCCGCCCTGACGATGAAGCGCAATGGCCGGATCGTTGAAAAGGACCTAAACCCCTATCTGGGCCGTAGGCCTATACGCTGAGAAATCTGAGCCGGAACTCCTGGCCGTCCTGCGCAAGATAGAAACGCGTGGTGCCATCGAGACAGCACATCGAGCGCGGGGTATCGCCAGTACGGTGTTTCGATACGCCATCACAGTGGGCAAGGCTGAGCGCGACCCGGCCTCCGATCTTTTGGGGCGCTAGAGACTCCAAAGGTGCAGAACTTCGCCAGCTTGACCGAGCCGACTGCCGTAGCGTCTTTGCTGCGGGCCCTGATTCGTATTTCCTAGCCTTCATGGAAAAGGTAGGCCGATGAGCGATAACACCATCAATGTTGCCTTGAGGCGGATGGGTTTTGATTCCAAGACGATGACCGGTCACGGGTTCCGTGCCATGGCTCGTGCGATTCTGGATGAGGTGCTTGGCTCCCGCCCCCACTACATCGAACACCAGCTAGCGCATGCGGTGCGTGATCCCAGTGGCAGGGCGTACAACCGCACTGCCCATCTCATTGAGCGCCGAAAGATGATGCAGGCGTGGGCAGACTATCTAGAAGGCTTACGGACACAAATGTAGGAAAAATCACTGCAACTGACACCAGGTATTCAGTCCTGCCAAATTTTTATGCCGACTCTCCAAAAACAGTGTTAGATAAGTCCAGAAGGGGTAGGCAAAATGTCAGGTGGTGGGGGCTTTGATGGGCGGAAGAAGAACGTCAGCCCGGTAGCAATGGGGTGGACATAGCTTGCCCCATTCATAGGTGCTAATAGAAACAGACGATACAGGCGGTCCCGGTGCTAACGCCTCGATGTTCACATGTAGTAAGTAACGGCTCTTTAAGCCTTTATTTTTTTGGTCGGAACAATTGCCACAACAAGCTTGGTTCTTTGCCTATCTCGTCGATCTCAAGCCTTCCGGGTGGTCGTCTATCCTTCCCGACTTTTCCTTCTCCAGTAGGCGCTCTGCCCGTTGATGCAGGGTGTCCAAGAGCGATGCTAAGCCAAGGAGAACGCTTCTGCGATTGCGTGTGGGCATTAGTTCCACGGTCTTGGCGCATGGAGATAACTTAACTAGATCCTCAACAAAGCTCAGCTTGAGGGCACGCCCTGCCGCGTCGGCCTAGAATATATTTTTATACAACTCGATGGACATAATGATGCTGGCCAAGACTTCAGTAGTCGCATTCGCTCTGCTTGCAGCCTTGCCAGGATGCAAACGGTCATCTGACGAAGGCATATCCAGCCAGACACCAGTCACAGGGACAGAATCCCAGAAGGTTCCGGCAGAATCAAAACCGACGTTTGACGTCAGCGAACTGGGTGCCCCGGCTGAAGCATGCAAGAATTTTTATGGGTTCGTTAATGGGCAATGGGAAAAGGCGAATCCAATTCCACCAGACCGAAGCAACTGGGGCACGGTTCCCGCGTTGATGGAGCAAAGCCTTACTACTCAGCGTGAAATCGTCGAACAGGCAGCGAAGCAGGCAAGTGATCGTGCGGACCCAGTCGCTCGGAAGCTCGGGCTGCTTTATGCCTCCGGGATGGACGAGGCGGCCATCGAGGCAGCTGGTACCCAACCGATTCATCCCCAGTTGGCAGCCATCGCGGCGCTCTCTTCTGCTGAGGATGTTGCCTCCTACATCATGCAGCGTCACGCCGAGGGGGACGCACAGGTATTCAAGTTCAGCGCGCAGTCCGACCTCCATGATGCAAGCATGCAAATTGCCTTCGCGGACGAGGGGGGCTTGGCGCTTCCAAGCAAGGACTACTACAGCGCTCCCGACTATGCTGCCGTGCGCACAGCCTATCTCGCCTACATTGCAAAATCTCTTGAGCTCGCGGGTAGCTCCGCAGATGAGGCCAAGACCCAGGCAAAGGACGTTCTGGCGCTTGAAACGCGCTTGGCATCAGCGTCGCTGGCTCCGGTTGATCAGCGCAATCCGAAAAACATGTATCACTTCGTCAGCGTTGCCGAGGCGGACAAGGCAACTCCCCACTTTTCCTGGACGAAGTTTTTGGCAACCCAAGACGTGGAGGTGGGGAAGGGCTTCTCATTGTCCCAGCCGCGGTTTTTCGCAGCATTTGACCGTGAACTGGCCACTGCACCTATAGCCCAGTGGCGGGCATATCTGAGCTTCCATGCCATTGATGCTGCATCCATGCAGCTCAGCAAGCCGTTTGTCGATAACAACTTCGCGTTCTATGGAAAAGCGCTGTCCGGGCAGCCGCAGCAGCAACCCCGCTGGAAAAGCGTCTTGAGCGTCGTCAACGACTCGATGGGGGAGGGGCTTGGTCAGCTCTACGTCGCGAAGGTGTTTACGCCGGAAGCGAAACAGCGCGCAGCTGACTTGGTCGACAACATCCGTGCCGCGCTCAAGATGCGTATCGAACATGTCGAATGGATGACTGGGCCGACCAAGGCGAAGGCCCTGGAGAAATGGGAGTCAATGCTGCCGCGCATCGGCTACCCGGACACGTGGCGTGACTGGTCGGGGCTTGAGATCACTCCGGGGGCTTACTACCAGAACGTGCAAGCAGCTGCCAAATTCAACTACCGCTACAACATCATGCAGATTGGCAAGCCCACCGATCGCACGCGCTGGGTCACCACGCCGCAAACAGTCAATGCCTTCTATTCGCCGGGTGACAACTCTATTAATTTTCCCGCGGCTGTCCTCCAGCCTCCGTTCTTCGACCCTAATGCCGATGATGCGCTGAATTATGGTTCAGTCGGCTCGCTCATGGGCCATGAAGCCACGCATGGCTTCGATGACCAGGGAAGTCAGTTCGATGCCGCGGGCAATGGTACCAATTGGTGGGCGCCAGCCGACCGTGCTGCGTTCGAGCAGCGTGCTGAAGGGTTGGTCAAGCAATTCGATGGGTATGTGCCCTTGTCAAATCATCCCAAGCTGCACGTCAATGGAAAGCTGACCTTGGGCGAGAACATCGCAGACCTTGGCGGACTTAACGTGGCCTACGATGCATTGCAGGCCAACTTGCGTAAGCATCCGGAGCGTGCGGTGAAGGTGGATGGCTACACCCAGGACCAGCGCTTCTTCCTTGCTTTCGCACGCAACTGGCGCTGGCTGACCCGTGAGGAAAGGCAGCTGGTTCAATTGGCTGCCGACCCACATGCCCCTGCCAAGGTGAGAGCGTTTGCAGCTCCCTCGAATATGCCTCAGTTCGCTGCCGCATTCTCGTGCAAGGCTGGCGATCCAATGGTGCGCGATGAAAAAGAACGCGTGGTGATCTGGTGAGTGGTCGCTGTCACTCCTAGCTGCCGGATCAGGCACGAATGACACAGGCCGTGTCTAGATAACAAAGGTTGTTGTGCGGTTGTCTCGTAATGCTCAGCAGCATAATGAATAGCAAGGGCCCGGATTTCCGGGCCTTTGACGCATTAGCTGGTCTACCGCGGTTGAGGCCTGGGAAGAGGATGTGAGCTCGCAGCGCACACAACTCCGGTGGGTAGATCGGACGCACCAGATGGACCCTCCAGGGACATCCAAGAGAATCCAAAACTCCCCGAGAAATGGGGTTTTGTTGCCTGTAGGTCCGTGCGCGATGACCGGCCTGCCCGCCTCACCAGCGGCTCAGCGGCGGATGGGCGGGACTGCTTTCGTTCGCAGGCGTAGGCGTAGGGCGCATCCACGGTCCGCCGGATGAGCTGTGGGCGATCACGTGTACGACGCGGTGATCGACGGGGCGACGTTGTCTGCGTTTCTGCTGGTGAAGCAGCTGTTATGCGGATCCACCTGCGTAGGTACACCGCGCATCTACGCCGCGCGCGTCACCCCAGCCAGCCGGCACAGGCGGCTGGCTTGTTCTTGTCCGCGCAACTTGTCTGGGCCTTCTGGCGCAGGCGCGTCAGGACTGCACCGCCAGCCGGGCTCTGCTTGCTCCACGTCTTCAACGATGCTCCGACTTCCTCAAAGTGCTCGTGGTTCTCTTGCAGATAGCCATCGGATTGCCGCGTCAGATCCCCGATCACTCGGGTTGCAAGCGTCTCGATACCGGTAACGTCATCGGGGCTGAGGCGGATCAGCGCGTCCAGATAGGTCATGCCCCGCTCCACGATGGTCCCCTGGCTACCGGTCGAATCGTAGGCCTTTTTGAACCATGACAGCGCAGTCTTTGAGTCACCGCGCTGCTCGGCCAGTATGCCCAGGTAGGGCATGTAGTAAGACGGTGTCTTGCTACGCGCCAACTCGGCCTGCATCAATTGAGCAGATCCTTTGTTATCGCCCACCAGAGCCAACAAGCCGGCAGCACTTGCAATCGTGGATTGACGCTCTTCATCAGTCTTCGCTTCCATCACCGCCCATTGAACGCGCTGGTGCACGGTCTTGACGACTGCTGCGGGCAGCGGAGGTGGCGGTGTATTTCTTTCAGGTTTGGCCGGCTGGCCTTGCGCCAGGCGTGCAAGGTCGATCTCGGCATACGCAGTCCGCAGACGGTCAACAATCGGTAGCGAGGGATCGGCATAGGCCTGCGCCAACGCCTGATTGAACTCCTTGGACAATTCTGCACGTTTGCCCACATCGTCGGTCGCCGCAGCAATCAGCGTGGCGGCACCACGAACCAGTACATTGAGATTGTTCCGGACTTCCGACGGGTCGGAAAGCATCGTTTGCAGCAACGTGTATGTTGCCTGGCTTGCGACGGGCTTCTGTTTTGTGACGACCACTGCCAGCAGCTCGAAGCGACGCTGCAAGGCCGGCTGCGGTGCCGCCTTTGCCAATGCAGCAAGCACGCCGGGTGCAGTCTTTGCATCTATCAGCTGGTCGTCCTGTAACCAGCTGTAGTTGCCGAGAAGGGTCCACTCCTCAGGCTTGAGTGTGTGTGGAGCTTTGAGCGCCCGTTCCAGGATCTGTTTTGTACTTGTGCTGGATTGCGCTGCCACACGCAGACTATCGACAAGCTCGGCAGTACTGCTGTCGCCAACCAGCCGCGTGATTTCGCTGCGATCCGGGCGTAGCAAGATAACAGTGGGATACCCCTTGACGCCGAAGCGTTCGCCCCAGGTTTGCGCTTCTTCCAGGTCTGCGTCCAGATGCACCGCAACGAATTGCTGCGTCTGCGCGATGAATCCCGGGTCCTTGAATGTGGTGGCTTTGAGCCGGTTGCACGGTGGGCACCAGATTGCGCCCCAATACAACATGATGGGTTTGCCTGCTTTCTTGGCCTGTTCCAGGGCTTCCTCAACATTCCCCTCATGCCAGCTTATGGCGGGCGCCGCTGCGGGCCGCGTTGCTGCTGCGGGCGGCGCGGAGACCGCCGACGGCGTCGATCTTTCACAGGCCGTGAGCGCTGCCAGCAAAGCGGAAAGTGCGATTAGCGTGGGGGACGGCGAACGAAACGACAGTGCCATGGGAAGCCTTTGCCTGACTGAGGTTGGCTGAACGCGTTTGTCTAAAAACACTTCCACGCCTGTAATTTTCTGAAGTTTTGCCTTTTTTGACCTTGCCCAGAGCGGAAGATGCGAACTGCCGTCACGCCGAACGCATCGTTGGTGGGAAGCGCATGCGCCAGAAGGGGATGACTCGGCCCACCCTTCGGTCAACCCGAAGCCGAGCGAAGCCCACGGCTAGTTCATCGAGCGTCTACAGCAATCACTGAGCCTGCTCGACATCCGGCCCTTGACTACGTAGTCATCGGCGGCCGCAAGAACGTCAGCCTGGCGGCAAGGAATGGGGATCGCGCTCCCTTTCGCAGCCGCTTCCCGCTACAGTGCGGGCCGTTTTGGCACGCATCCATTGCTTGCCCAGCGATCAGGCCGACGGAGCCGACCTGACACAGCCAACCGGCTGAAACGTTGCCAACAAGGCGAGCAGAAAGGACCGCGCGTGCCGATTTCTTGAAGGAAGTTGCTGTTGATGTTGTTCAGATGTTCGTTGTTTTTTTCGCTTGCGTTGATTGCTTCATCCGTTTTCGCACAAGAGCTCCGCGGCCGCGCGATGGTGACCGACGGAGACACCATCACCGTCGCTCAAAAGCGCATCCGTCTTTGGGGCATCGATGCTCCGGAAAGCGCACAGCAGTGCACAGCCAAGGACGGGCGCGCCTGGCCGTGTGGCCGACGCTCAGCCGCAGCGCTGGATAGCCATCTGCTGGACAAAACCGTGCGCTGTGAACCGCACGACATGGATCGCTATGGAAGGATCGTTGCGGAGTGCTTCGTCCAGGGACAGTCCCTCAACGGCTGGATGGTCCGCTCGGGTTGGGCAGTGGCGTATCGTCAATACGCGACCTCCTTCGTCGCAGACGAACGCATTGCCCAGCAACAGGAGCGCAACATCTGGAGCGGGTCCTTTCAGATGCCATCGGACTTCCGACGCGCCAAACGCGCGTCTTCGGTGAAGGCGTCATCCCACGCATCGACTGTTGTCATCGCGGGTTGCAAGATCAAAGGGAACATCTCTGGCAAGGGGAAAAAGATTTTCCACATGCCCGGTCAGCGCGACTACGAACGCACCTCCATTGCGACCGCCCGCGGCGAGCGGATGTTCTGCAGTTCCAGAGAAGCCTTGGAGGCCGGATGGCAGCCGGCAAAACGTTGATTCCACGTTGTTGCGCAAGCGCAGGTCATCACGCATGGTTGCAGCAAGTAGTGCCGCAAACGACGGCGTCCAAGCGCCAGCCCGCTGCAGCGGCTGGCGGCTCCACCTCGCTTAGCAAAGCGGCCCGCTGCAGTGTCACCGCAGCGGGCCGATGTTTTTTTTGGTTTGGCACGGCAGGGGCGCAATGCGGCCCTGCCGTAGCTCAGATGCTCTGATCAGAGCATGTCCGGCGGCGGCGCGGTCGCCTTGGCGTGCTGCTTGCCGCGCGCATGTTCGATGGCGGTACGCAGCTTGCGCGCGGCGCCGGTGACGGCGGAAGCGGTGGTTTCGGCGCTATTGGTGGCCGCGATCGGCGGCAGGCCGGCGACGTGTGCCTCGATGCTGCAGGTTCGATCCGCCGCGCCGCCGCGTTGACCGTTTTCATCGCGCAAATGCACTTCGACGCGGGTGATGTCGTTGGCGAAATGCGCCAGCTGGGCGGAGCAGGTCTTCTCGACATGCTGCACGACAGAGGGGTCATGCGGCACGTGCTTGTCGGTCTGGATCTGAATCTGCATAGAGTGTCTCCTTCGCGGTCATCCGCTGCGTCTGCCGTAGCGGTGACTCGATTCTGCGACAGCGCACCGTTGCCGCGAGGTGACAAGCTGCACCGCGTTCATGCGCAGGTCGGAATGGGTGGGGCGTCCATCCCCCTGCGGCTGCCAGCTGTGCCGCGGCTGTCGCGCACGAACCGCCAATCGCGGATTGCCAGTCCACACTGGCGAGCTCTGCCAGACTGAATCCTCACGGCAGCAGCGATCGGCTGTACCCGAAGCAGTGGATTAAGATGCCGTCACTGCGGTAGTCCGCGCTTGTCCAATGCCTGCCTGTGTCTCAATTCCGATTTGCTCTGGGTGCCCATCGCGGCGTGTTGCGGCGTGTGCTGTTGCTGGCTGCGTTATGGATGGTGTGCGTAGGCGCCGCAGTGGCGCAGGACGACGACACGCTGCTGGAGAACGCGCAGACCCAGCTGGACAGCATGCAGAAGGTGCTGAGCCAGGCCGACACTGGCATGGACAAGGCCGATAAGGACCAGCTCGGCAAGCTGACCGACGACGTCACCGGCGCGCAGCGGCAGGCGCAGGATCTGGTACGCACGCTGGAGCCGCCGCTGAAGGAACTCAACGTGCGGCTGGAGGGGCTGGGCGTCGCTCAAAAGAACGAACCGACCGACTTGCGCGAGCAGCGCCAGTCGCTGACCAAGCAGCGCGATCGGCTGGATGCCGAGTTCAAGCGCGCCACGCTGCTGGTCTCCAATGCCAAGGACCTGGCCGATCGGCTCGAACGCGAACGGGTGCAACGCTTCAGCGTGCAGCTCTCCACGCGTGTCGCCTCGCCGCTGTCGCCGACATTGTGGAACCAGATCGCACAGCAATGGCCCGACGATCGTGCCCGTCTGCAGGCGCTTTCCGCCAAGACGGTGCAGATGGTGCAGGCGGGAACTGCAGCCAATGGCGTGGGCGGGCTGATCACCGCCGCCGTGATCGCGTTGCTGCTGGCACTCCCGATGCGGATCTTCCTGCGCCACCTGGGGCGCCGTTACGCAGCCTCGCGTGCGCCCGGCGGACGCCTGCGACGCTCCGGGCTGGCACTGTGGTTCTTGCTGGTCGGTACGCTGAGCCTTGGGATTGCGGCGTTCGTGCTGGTTGAAGGCATCCGCGCGCTCGGCGAGCTGCCGGACGATCTGGATCAACTGCTGACCGGGTTTGTCGCCGTCAGTCTGGTGGCCGCCTTCGTCGGTTCGCTCAGTGCAAGCCTGTTGATGAAGCACCAACCCAGCTGGCGCTTGTTTCCGCTGGACGATGCCACCGTCGACCGCCTGCGCGTGCATTGCCTGGCTACCGCCGCGGTCATCTGGCTCAGCGGCATGGCCGCAAAGATCAGTGAAGCCGCAGGCAGCAGCCCTGCGCTGACCACCGCCACCGATGCGGTCGCCGCGTTGTTGTATGCGGGGTTGATCCTGTCGGCGCTGGCCGGCCTGAGCCTGTCGTTGCGGGCGCAGGCGGCGACTGCGGGCGCGGTCGATCCCGACAGCGATGCGCCAACGCCGGTGGTGTCGCGGGGCGGCGGCTTCATCGTGCTGATTCGGCTGCTGGGCCATCTGGCGGTGATCTTCGCCCTGATATCAGCCTTGTTCGGCTACCTCAATCTGGCCTTGTTCGTGGAGCGGCAGATCATCTGGATCACCCTGATCTGCAGCCTGCTCGGTTTGCTGGTGGTGTTTGCCGACGATCTGATGAGCTGGATGTTCAATCCGGACGGCCGTTTCAGCCGCGCGCTGTCGCATGCGCTGAGCATCGGTAGCGGACGCCTGGTCCAGCTGGGGCTGCTGATGTCCGCAGCGACGCGGGTGCTGCTGGTGCTGTTGGGCATCGCAGTGCTACTGACGCCTTATGGAGCCAATATCAATGTAGTGACTGGCTGGGCGGAGAACATTACCCACGGCATCCCCATTGGCAAGGAACTGGTGATCACCCCCAGCGATGTGTTCAGGGCGCTGTGCGTGTTCCTGCTCGGCATGGGGCTGGTGCACGTGGTGCAGCAGTGGCTGCTCAACACCTATCTGCCCAAGACCGAGCTCGATGACGGTGCGCGCAACTCCATCAGTACGGTGGCGCGCTATCTGGGCTGGTTGATCGTGGCGATCTGGGGCCTGACCGCACTGGGCCTGGATTTGAAGCGACTCGCGCTGGTGTTGAGCGCATTGTCGGTAGGCATCGGTTTCGGCTTGCAGGCGATCACGCAGAACTTTGTGTCTGGCTTGATTCTGCTGGCCGAGCGGCCGGTGAAGATCGGCGATTGGGTGCGCATTGGTGACCAGGAGGGCGATGTGCGCAAGATCAGCGTGCGCGCCACCGAAATTCAAGTAGGCGACCGCTCCACCTTGATCGTGCCCAATTCGGAATTGATCACCAAGAGCGTACGCAACATGACGCTGTCCAACCCGATGGGCCGGGTGCAGCTGCAGTTCTCGGTGCCGCTGGAAGCAGAGGTGGCCAAGGTGCGCGACATGTTGCTGGAACTGTTCGCCGGGCACACCAAGGTGTTGGCCGAGCCGGCGCCGGCGGTGTTCATCGATTCGCTGGCCGGCGGCCACGTCAACTTCAATTCGTTCGCCTATGTCCGCAGCCCGCGCGATGCATATGGCGTACGCAGCGAGTTGTTCTTTGCGCTGCTGCAGCGGATGGAAACCGTGGGCATTGCGCTGCAATCGCCGCAGGAGATTCGTTTCAGCCGTGCGGGCGCGGCGGTGGCGCGCGATGCAGGCGATGGCACGCCTGCATCGGAAGACTGAGCCTGCGAGTGCACGCAGTGTGCGGGGATGGGACCCGTAGCCGCGTCGTAGATCAGCTGCTGTACGACTGATCTATCCGCACTGTCCAACTGCTCCAAAATAACCGGGATGTCGAGGCTTCGCGTTGTTTGGGTACAGTCAAACGATCAGGTCAAGAGCTTGGTTAGTCGAGTCGAGTCGAGTGTGCGGTGCCCTCACCGCTCGCGGGACACGCCGTGAATCCATCCCTGGAGGCTCGGTGGCGGCATCCATGCCGCCACACGGTCCCGCAATCGGTGAGGGCACCGCACCAGGACGTTAGTCGGGTAGCCGGATAAAAAGCTGGCCGCCTCGCAAGTTGCGTAGGCTTGCTGGCATGGTTCGCAGAACACGATAGCTGGCGAATTAGAAGCACGTCATGCCCTGCTTGCAACCATGCGCACCGAGCATCTTGACTGGTCCTTGCCCGCCTACCGTCGCGGGACCTTACGCGGCATGGATGCCGCGTAAGAGCCTACACGGACGTACTTGCGGCGTGTCCCGCGATGGTGGGCGGGCAAGGGCCCTGCAGCGAAGTCACAGATCAACCGCTCTACAAGTGATCTATCCGCGCTGTCCATCCAATCCAGGACAACCTAAATCTCATGGTCTTCAGGTGGCTGACAAAAACGTCGCGAGCAATGGGCACATGGGTGTGGACGGCGCACTCAGACCGACATGTACGCGAGGTACATGCCGCATCGATCAACAGCAGCACACGTTTGCCGCACAGCGCCGCAACTCAGGAGCGGTCTGCGACAGGTGTTTCCTTGACCAGCGCCAGATCGTCCACGCTGACGTCTTCGGTGTAATCCAGCCATGCACGGATTTCCAGGTCCTCCACCGCATGTTCCAGGCCCACCGGCATGCGGATGCGTCCCGCCGCATCGGGCACCACCCATTGCTGGGCCAGCACCACCTTACGCTCGGACGACACTGCTTCCACCCAGAATGCACGCGTGGGCCGGCGTTTAGCGTACAGCTCCAGCATGTAGCGGCCGGCCTCGGTCTTGTCGATCAACAGCGGCACACGTTTGCCGCACAGCGCCGCAACTCAGGAGCGGTCTGCGACAGGTGTTTCCTTGACCAGTGCCAGATCGTCCACGCTGACGTCTTCGGTGTAATCCAGCCAGGCGCGGATTTCCAGGTCCTCCACCGCATGTTCCAGGCCTACCGGCATGCGGATGCGTCCCGCCGCATCGGGCACCACCCATTGCTGGGCCAGCACCACCTTGCGTTCGGACGACACCGCTTCCACCCAGAATGCACGCGTGGGCCGGCGTTTAGCGTACAGCTCGAGCATGTAGCGGCCGGCCTCGGTCTTGCGCGCGGTCTGGGTCAACATGATCGGCTGGCGCACGCGCGGGCGCGGGCCTTGCTGGCTGGCATCCAATGGCGCATCGACAGCAATGCCACGGGTTAGGTCCGGGTCCCGATACAGCTTCATGCTCTGCTGGCGGTCGACCACCAGCGCGCACCAATCGCCGTCGGCCGAGCCGTCTTCGAATGCCGTGCAGCGGTCCACATACGCCAGCGTGCCTTCGGTATGCGTGCGATCGAACTGGCGCGAAGTGTTTTCCAGATACACCGTTTTCAGATTGGTGTCCTCGTCGTATTCCAGCAGCACCGGCGGGCGTACCTGCTGCACGCCCACCACCACATCGCCATTGCCGTTGATGCGCAGCATGCGTGTGCTGCGCCCGGTCCATAGCGTGCGTGCGTAGGCGAGATAGCGCGGGTAGTCCTTGCCGCTGTCGCGACTGGCCGCGACGCTGGCGCTGGGTGGCGCATCGCTGGCCAGCAGCGAACGGCCGAAGCCCAGCGTGCGCATGCCCGGTTCCAGCAATTGCAGCAGCGTTGCACCCGAATCCAGTGTGCTGCCGGCGCGCGTGACCACTTGCTGCGGCGCGATGTCCTTGCCCAGGAACAGCAGCAGGTTTTCGCGCTTCTGCTTGGCGAGTACATCGCTGAGATCGTTGGGCATCGCCAGGTGATCGGAGGCGATCACGATGATGGTGTTCTTGCCGTAGCGGCTGTTGCGAATGCGCGCGACCAGCTCGCCGATCAACCGATCGCTGCACTTGATCGCATGCAACAAACCGATGTCGCCCAGCGCGCTGTCGTAGTGCTGGCCTTTGCACGCCAGTGGCAAGTGGCCGGCAGGATGGTGGGTGTCCATGGTCAGCGTGGTGAGCATGAACGGCTGGCCGGCGCGCGACAGCGTCTGGAAGCTGTCCCAGGCATCGTCCAGCAGCACATCGTCGTGCACGCCCCAGGCGGAAAAGTGTTTCGGCGCCACGCCCTTGTCGCGGAAGTAGCTGACGTCGTGCACCACATCGAAACCATGGCTGGACAGAAAACTGCCCTTGCCGGCAAAGCTGGCATCGGCACCACCGACGTAGTGATTGCGGTAGCCCTGATCCTTGAGATAGTCGCCCAGGCAGCGCGCCTCCGGCAGGAACAGGCCCATGCGGCCCATGCTGTTTTCATCGCCGGGCGCGGTGGTCAGCGGCACGCCGCACATCGAGGCGACCATGCCGGCAATGGTCCAGCCGCTGCCTTCGGTGGAGGTGAGGTTGCGTACGTCCACCGCTTCGGTCGCCAGCGCTCGCAGGTTCGGCATCAGGCCGGGAAACACGTCTTCGTCGAAGTAGGTGCGTTCCAGACTTTCGCCGTAGATCCACACGATGTTCTTGCGCTTCTGCAACGGCTGCTGCGGTACCAGATATTCCGGCACCACGGTGGCGTAATCCACCGGGCGCAACTGGTAGTACAGGCGCTTGCCATCGCGATACAGCGGGCTGACCGCGATGCTGACCAGCAACATCGTCACGAACGCAGCGAACACCGCGCCACCACCGCGCGGGCGACGGAAACGCCGCACCTTGAGCAATACCAGCGGGCTGAGCGACAGCAGCACCATGCCGATGAACACGGCGATGTAGCCGGAAAAATCGCTGACCCCGGCGCCGTCCATGTCGGCGCGCAAGTGGTACAGCGTTGCGGCATTGATGCCGTCGCCACTGAGCCGGTCGACCAGACCCCAGGCGCTAAGCAGCAGCAACAGCAACGACAGCAGGCCAGCCTTCAACCACGCCAGACGTGGGGAGGCGACCAACAACCAAAGCAACAGCAACAACGAGAACAACAACATCCAATGCATGCGGCAGCGTCCGTGGGGGAATGATGCGAGCGCGTACCGGACGCCTTGCTCGCCTGTCCTGTGCGCCACACCCAATGTGACACCCGGATGACGGACTATGCCGCGCTGAAGCTGACTGAAATGTTTGGTGGAGTCGAGCGCCTGCCGCAACGCGGCGCAGCGTGCGCGCTGACGATCACCTGATCGCGGTGGCGCTCGCTGGAGATTCGCGGTCTCTGCATTCCGCACCTGGCGTGCTTCTCGCACATGGGCGACGTCTCGATAGCGCCACATCGCCCGACCGCTGGACGCGGCGGTCTTGGCAAGCGACGCCGGGTGGAGCCATGTCGCGCCCGGGTGCGTTCCTACGCGGGGGGGGCGCTATCGGTGCCCGCGTTCCTCGCGTGCACGCACGCGGCGGTCGAAGAACAATGCACTGAGCACGATACCCAGACCCAGGAAGACCCCGAGCAGAAACAGCACCATCGCAATCGCCGGATAGCCCCACAGTTTCAGCCCGGTTTCGATGCGCATCATCTGTGCCGAGGCCATGATCAGCGCCGCCGTCACGATGCCGGCCGCCACCCGGTTGGCGATCTTCTGCAGGCTTTCCATCAGATGCGATTCTTCCAGCCCGGTGACGCGCATCTGCAGGCGGTTTTCTGCGGCCAGCGAGAGAATCTCGGACATGCGCCGCGGCCCTTCGCGCACCAGGTGCTGCAGCTCCATCGCCTCGCTGGCCAGGTTGGCGGCGGACAGGGATTTTTTCAGGCGCGCACGCATCACGTGCTGCAGATGGCGCTCGACGATGCGGCGCGTATCCAGGGTGGGCGACAACGCGCGGCACACGCCTTCCAGATTCAATAGCGTCTTGCCGAGCAGGCTCAACTCCGGCGGCGTACGCAGGCCGTTGGCGGTGGCGATGCGCACCAGATCCAGCACCACGCGGCCTTCGGAGGTGGTGTCGTGGGCGGCGTAGCGGGCGATCATTTGCCCGGTCTCGCGCTGGTAGCGGTCTTCGTCGTAATCCTCCAGCCGCGTGCTGAGCGCGATGGTCTCTTCGGCGACTTCTTCGCCGCGGCCATCGACGGCGGCGAACAGCAGCTTGAGCAAGCGCTCGCGCAGGCGCGGCGGCACGTGGGCGACCATGCCCAGGTCGAAGATCGCCAGGCGCCCGTCCTGCAGCACGCGCAGGTTGCCCGGATGCGGGTCGGCATGGATTTCGCCATGCACGAACATCTGGTCCAGATAGCCCTTGACCAGCTCTGCGGCCAGGTTGTCCATCGGCTGTTCGGTGCGCCGCAGGCCGGAGATCTTGTCCACGCGCACGCCTTCGGCCAGCTGCATGGTGAGCACCTTGCGGCTGCTCAGGTCCCAGATCGGTTGCGGGATCCACAGCATCGGAAACGGCTTGAGGTGCTTGCCGAAGCGCACCAGCGTTTCGGCTTCGTCCTCGTAATTGAGTTCGGCGCGCAGGGTCTTGCCGAATTCGCCCAGCCAGTCGGCAAAGCGCACGCGCCGGCCGATACCGGTCAGCCGGTCGGCGGCGGTGGCAAAGCTCTTGAGCACGTCCAGGTCCGAGCGCACCTGTGCGGCCACTTCGGGCTTTTGCACCTTGATCGCCACCGGGGTGCCGTCGCGCAAGGCGGCGCGGTGCACCTGCGCCAGCGAGGCGCAGCCCAGCGGCACCGGATCGAAAAACGAGAAGGCCTTGTTGACCGAGACGCCGAGTTCTTCTTCGATGATCTGGCGGATGCGCTCCACCGGCACCGAATTGGTGTTTTCCTGCATGCGCTCCAGCGCGGTGGCAAATTCCGGCGGCACGATGTCCGGGCGCGTCGACAGCATCTGGCCCAGTTTGACGAAGGTGGGGCCGAGTGCCTCCAGATCGGAGACGAATTGGTCCGGGGTGCCTTCGGCAGGCACTTCGTACTCGTTGATCGCCGCCGGATCCAGGTTCATGCCGGCAAACACGCCCGAGCCGCGATAGCGCAGCAACAGGCGCAGGATCTGGGTACGCCGGCTCATGCCGCCCACCACGGCGTTATCGGCCGGGATCGCGGCCTGGGCCGGCGTGCGGGAAGGATCGTTCGGACTCAAGGCCATCTCCGGCACTCGTGCAATCGCTGAGTGTGGCCAGCGCTGGGTGGTGACGTGGTGAATCCGACGCACGCAATCACCCCATGCGGGCGCTGGATCGGCGAGAATCCAGCGCCACCCACGAAGGACCCCCGCATGGCCGGTGCCAGCCTGTTCACCCTGCTCGACGACATCGCCACCCTGCTGGACGACGTTTCCATCCTGACCAAGGTCGCGGCCAAGAAGACCGCCGGCGTGCTCGGCGACGATCTGGCGCTCAACGCGCAGCAGGTGACCGGCGTGACCGCCGACCGCGAATTGCCGGTGGTGTGGGCGGTGGCCAAGGGCTCGCTGGTCAACAAGGTGATCCTGGTGCCGGCGGCGCTGGCGATCAGCGCGCTGGAAGCCTGGCTGCGCGGGCGCGGCTACAACGTGCCGCTGGTGATGCCGCTGATGATGATCGGCGGCGCCTACCTGTGCTTCGAGGGTGTGGAGAAGCTGGCGCACAAGTTCCTGCATAACGAGGAAGAAGAAGCGCAGCGGCATGCCGAACGCACCCGCGCGCTGGCCGACGAGAGCGTGGACGTGGTGGCGCTGGAGAAGGACAAGGTCAAGGGTGCGATCCGCACCGACTTCATCCTGTCGGCGGAGATCATCGTGCTGTCGCTGGGCGTGGTGGCCGGGGTGTCGTTCGGCCAGCAGGTCGCGGTGCTGGTGGCGATCGCGCTGGCGATGACGATCGGTGTGTACGGCCTGGTCGCGGCGATCGTGAAGCTGGACGACCTGGGGTTGTACCTGACCAACAAGGGCGCGGCGTTGGCGGCGTTGGGTCGCGGCATTCTGGTGGCCGCACCGTGGCTGATGAAGTTCCTGTCGGTGGCCGGCACGCTGGCGATGTTCCTGGTCGGCGGCGGCATCCTGGTGCACAACATCCCGGCGCTGCACCATTTCGTGCAGGACCTGACCAAGTCGGCTGGCGGCATGGGGTGGTTGGTCGATGCACTGGGCAACATGCTGGTTGGCGTGATCGCCGGTGCGATCGTGCTGGGCGCGGTAATGCTGTTCCAGAAGCTGCGCGGGAAAAAACCGGCGCATTGACGCCGCGTCACGGCCGCCGGGTTGGGAGGCAACTCGGCGCCGGTGTGGCATCGTTGGCTGGCGTTGGTCGAGCGCAATGGCAATGGCAATGGCTGCCAACGATCCGCCAGTGACTGTCGGCCGTTTGCGAGTGTCCATCTGCACGATGGCGCCGCCGTTTCGGGCATTGCGTCACGGCGGCTGCGTACCTGACGAAGCGAAGTTCGTGATTCCGATGTTGCGCGCGTCTTCCGGCGGTCGCCATTGCTAGGGTGTGCTTCGTGGGTGGTATCGGACTGTGCTGCATGACGGCAGCCTGACGTAGAGACCGGGCCACGACTGCAGCAGCGCGATGCAGGAGGGATGCGTGAAGAAAACGGCTGAAGAACAAGACAACACGCGTGCGGCGCGGCCTGCCGTGCAGCAGCCGGATCAAGCGCGCCAGGCAATGTCTGCAGCGGATCGGGATGCGGTACCGGTCGGCGGCTCCCCCGGCATTGGTCGGCGGCGCTTTCTCGGTTTGGGCTCGGCAGCAATGGCCGCGGCCATCGTGGGCGTTCCAGCCAGCGCAGCCACGCTATCGAACGCTCAGATGCGCGCAACCTGGATCACCAGCGTGTTCAATCTCGACTGGCCAAGTGCTGCGTCCGCACGGATCGTCGACCCTGCCGAACGCATCGCGGTACAGCAGCGGGAATTGCTGGCAATCGTCGATCAGGCCCAGGCGCTGCATCTGAATACCCTGGTCTTTCAGGTCAAGCCCTGTGCCGATGCGCTGTACCGCTCGCGTATCCTGCCATGGTCGCCGGTCATGACCGGCGTTCTAGGCAAGGACCCGGGTTTCGACCCGCTGGCATTCTTGCTGCGGCATGCGCATGCGCGGGGCATCCAGGTGCATGCCTGGCTCAATCCCTATCGTGTTTCGACCGGCCTGGACCAGGCCACGCTCGATGCGTTTGCCACTGCGTCGAACGATTCGCCGCAGAGCGTGTATCTGCGCCACCCCGACTGGGTGGGCGTGGCAGCCAATCGGCTGGTGCTCGATCCAGGCATGCCGGCCGTGCGTCGCTGGATCTGTGGCGTGGTCGCCGAACTGGTGGCGTTCTACCACGTGGATGGGGTGCAATTCGATGACTACTTCTACACCGAATCGGCGCAGTCTTCCCTCGACGATGCACAGACCTATGCCGCCCATGGGGCCGGATTTGCCGACAAAGGGGATTGGCGCCGCGACAACACCTATCGATTGATGCGAGAGGTGGCCAGGACCATTCGGGCGATCAGGCCAGGGGTGGCATTTGGGGTCAGCCCGGCCGGAGTGTGGCGCAATCGCCAGGATGATCCGCTGGGCTCGGACACACAGGCCGGTGCGCCCACATTCGATACCGCTTATGCCGATACCCGCCGTTGGGTTCGCGAAGAACTCGTGGACTACATCGTGCCGCAGATTTACTGGCCGCTGGCACGCCAGGCAGTGCGCTACGACACCATCGCACGCTGGTGGGCGGACACCGTGCGCGGTCGGCGCGTGCAACTCTATATCGGCATGGCGTTGTACAAGGTCGGCACTGCCAACGCGCTGGAGCCGGATTGGACACTGGACGGCGGTGTGCCCGAGATCGCCCGCCAGCTTGACGTGAATGCATCGCTGCCTGAGGTTGGCGGCTGCATGTTGTTTCGCCACGGATTTCTCGCTGCGGCCCAGACGCAACAGGTGGTGGACTATCTCAGGCTGCGTTGGCAGAGCCCTTGAAGCAACTGGCAAGACGCCTGCCCAGCCGATGAAGCTATGGAGGGCACTGACTCTGCTTGTCCCAGGCAGGCGTCGGGTCCAGTGCGGGGACGCACCTGTCGGCACGTGCCGCTAATCCGCACTGATCACCCGGTTCTTGCCGGCCGACTTGGCGTCGTACATGGCGCGGTCGGCGCGGCGGATCACATCGTCCTGGGATTCGTCGAGATGGCGCAGTGCCACGCCGCCGCTGAAGCTGATGAACACGCGCACGTCGTCGTGCAGCAACGAGCGTTGTGCCAGCGCGCGCTGCAGGCGGATCACCGCTGCGCTGGCTTCGAAGATGGTGGAGTCCGGCAACAGCAGCACGAATTCTTCGCCGCCGAAGCGGGCGATGGCGTCGGTGGTGCGCAGCACGGCCTTGGCCACGTCCACGGTGTGGCGCAGCGCGGCGTCGCCGCCGGCATGGCCGTGGGTCTCGTTGAGGCGGCGGAAGTCGTCCAGGTCCAGCATCGCTACGCATAGCGGCTGCCCGCTGCGCTGGGTGCGTGCGGCTTCGCGCTGGAACAGTTCTTCGAAACCGCGCCGGTTGAGCGCGCCGGTGAGCTGGTCTTCGCGCACCAGGCCGGCCACGTCCTTGAGTTCCTGTTCGAGCGAGGCGATGCGCTGCTCGGAATCTTCGACCTGGCGGCGGGCCGAGAGCAGTTCGTCGCGTGCGGCGAGTGCCTGCGCCTGCACCCCGGCGGTGTCCTGTAGCAGGTCCTGCAACAGGCGATTGAGGTCCGGAATGCCGCGTGCGTCGCCGATCGCCTGCGAATAACCGGCAACGCGATCATGGTATTCGCCGGTGCTGGTGGCCATGCCATCCAGCCGGTCGACGAAGGACACCATCATCTCGCGCATGGCGGTCTTGGAGTCGGCGATGCCTTGCTTGAGCAGGCCTTGCTTGTAGATGACCTCGCGCAGGGTGCCGCGCGCCTGTTCGATCGAGCCGACGTCCAGCGGGCCGGAAATCAGTTGCCGCACCACCGAGATCTGGCCCTGCAGCCAGCTGCGGTCGTCGAGCAGTTCGCCCACGTTCTCCAGCAACAGGTCGAACAGGCCAAGCAACAGGTTCTGTTGCTCGCTGGCATCTTCGGCGCGCAGGCCGATCTGGTGGCTCAGCTCGCGCAGCCGCTGTTCCAGCGTGATCAGTTCATGCCCCGGGCGCCAGTGGCGCAGCGCCGAGGCCAGCGTCTGCGCCTCTTCGGCCAGCTCCGGGCTGCGTTGCAGCAGCGTGGCCAGCGCGTTGCCCAATGCATGCCGCAACAGATCGCGCAACTGCTCGGCCTCGGTGCGGCCTTCGGCCAGCGAATCGCCGGTGTCGACGGTGCGGATGTACTTGTCGATCAACTGGCGCAGGCCGCGGCCGTAGCCAGGCCAGTCGCCGGCCGCGTAGGCCGCGCTCAGGCGCACGCCCATGTCGCCGAGTTCGCCGTGCAGGCTGGCGATGCCTTCGGCAAACGACAGCAGCAAGGCCTCCGGATGCGACGCATGCGAGAACAGGCGTATCAGCAAGGCAGTGGCGGCGGCAGGATCGTGCGCGCCGGATTTGGTCTTGGCCGGCACCAATTGATGCGCCGCCAGGCCTTGCCCACCGCGCTCGCTGTTCAGCACTGCCGGCAAGGCTGCCGCCGGGCGCGCGCTGTCCGCCCCGCCCCAGGGCAACAGGCGGCGCAGCCCGCCACGCGGGCGGCTTGGGAGTTCAGGCTGGTCTGCCATGCGCCAGGGTCTCAAAGTCGTAGTGCTATCGCTCGTTATCGGCGCGCAGGCGGGTGGCTTAAGCGGGCCAGACAAGAGGGCATATGACCAGCATGCGCGCATCGGCCAGGCAGGGGCGCGACCAGTGCCGCGCGCGTGCGCATGAACAAGTCATACAAGTGACGGCGGGCGCCGCCGAAAGATCCTGCCTGCGGTGCATTGCAATGCTGGTGCACCGACAGGGGCACGTCATCGCCCTGCAATGTGCGGCTTATGCCTGCCTGCATGCGCAACCATGCGCAACGGAATGTTGGTTGTCGCAGAAAAGTCAGCACGTATTCACGCATTTTTTATTTGGTCGGGGTGTAGATTCATCTCCAAGGACAACGTGGAGTACGCGCGTCATCCCCGCTCCTCATTCGCAGCAGGTCGCCTGGCCGTAGTGGCAGACGATGGTTTCCGCTTCGCTGTTTTTCCGTCTCCACCCACTTTACGACGGACGTTTAGATGGTTGCCATGATGCCGCTGCACGCTACTACCGCACGCTTAGAGCGAAGCACGATGATCCCTACTCTGAAGAAGAGCGGGCGACCGCGCGATGCACGCGGGCGTTTCATCCGGCACCACGAGCGCCTGCCGGTCTCGTTGGCCGACACGCGTGGTGCGCTGTTCGTGGTGTCGGAGATGGCGGACTTCATCAAGGCTGGCGGTCTGGGCGATGTGGCCGCGGCGCTGCCACGCGCGCTGCGCCATCGCTACGACGTGCGGGTGTTGATCCCCGGCTACCGTGCGGTGCTGGCGCGCGCCGGCAAGGTGGAGATCGTCGGCCGGGTGTTGGCGCATGCTGCGCTGCCTGCCTGCGACATCGGCCGCATCGTGCAGTCCGATGGCCTGCCGATCTACATCCTGTTGTCCAAGGAACTGTTCGAACGCGACGGCTCACCGTATGTGAGCACCAGTGGTTCGGAGTTCGAAGACAACGCGATCCGCTTCGCTACCTTGTCGCATGCTGCCGCGCAGATTGCCGCCGGCCATGCGGGACTGGGTTGGAAGCCGCGTCTGCTGCACTTGAACGACTGGCCGTGCGCGTTGGCGGCAGCCTATGTGCGTTGGTCCGGCGGCACCACGCCGTGCCTGCTGACCATCCATAACCTGGCCTATCAGGGTCTGGTGCCGTATTCGATGGCCGCCGCGCTGGGTATCCCCGCCGAGCGGGTGGCCGAGCTGGAGTTCTACGGGCAGATGTCGTTCCTGCGCGGCGGCATCGTGCATGCCGACCACGTCAACACGGTCAGCGTCAGCTATGCCCAGCAGATCACCGGCCCGGCACAGGGCTGCGGGCTGGATCGCCTGCTGGCCGGCCGCGCAGCCAAGGGCGCACTCACCGGTATCGTCAACGGCATCGACGCCAGCTGGGATCCGCGTACCGACGCACATCTGGACGCGCATTTCAGCGTGAATCATTGGCAGGGCCGTCAGGCCAACGCCGCGCAGGTGCGCAAGGCGTTCGGGCTGCGCGAAAGCACCGGCCCGTTGTTTGCGGTGGTCTCGCGGCTGGTGCATCAGAAAGGCCTGGACCTGATCTGCGAGGTCGCCCCGCAGATCGTGGCGGCCGGCGGCCAGATCGCAGTGATCGGCGGCGGCGAGCCGGAGATCGAACAACAGGTTGCCGAGCTGACCCGGCGTTATCCCGGCCAGGTCGGTGCCTTTATCGGTTTTGAAGAAGGCCTGGCGCGGCGCATGTTCGCCGGTGCCGACTTCCTGCTGATGCCCTCGCGCTTCGAGCCCTGCGGGCTGAGCCAGATGTACGCGCAGCGCTTCGGCTGCCTGCCGATCGCGCACGCCACCGGTGGCCTGATCGACACGGTGGATGACGGCGTCACCGGCTTCCTGTTCCAGCAGGCCAGTGTGGAGGCCTTGCGCCGCTGCCTGGAGCGCGCCTTCCGCACCTTCCGCCTGCCCAGCCTGCTGTCGGCGATGCGCCGTGCGGCGATGCTGCGCCCCAGCGGTTGGGATGTGGCCGGCAAGAAGTACCTCTCCCTCTACGAACGCACCGCCGCCACTGCGCCCGCGCTTGCGACGGTGTCATGAGCGAACGGTTGGGCGTGCAGGGGCAGGAGACGGAAGCAGCGGCGGTGAGCATGGAAGAGGCGTCCGAAGTCATGCGGTGCGTGCATGCGCTGGCCGATGGATTGCCCGCCGATGCCTTCGCGGTACTGGGCCCGCACACGCAGGCCGACGGCCGCCGCCTGGTGCGCGTGCTGGCGCCCGGCGCCGAGGCGATGGGGCTGATCGATCCGCGCGGCAAGTTGTTGGCACGCATGCAGCCCGGCGCGATCGAGGGTGTGTTCGAAGGCATGTTGGCGGTGGAGGGCCCTTACCGGCTGCGCATCGTTTGGCCGGATGTGGTGCAGGAGATCGAAGACCCGTACGCGTTTGCCGCCACGCTGGATGAGTCCGTGCTGCTGCAGATTGCCGCAGGCGATGGCCAGGCGCTACGCAGCGCCCTGGGCGCGCAGCATCTGCACTGCAACGATGTGCCGGGCGTGCGTTTTGCCGTGTGGGCGCCGCACGCGCAACGCGTGGCAGTGGTCGGCGACTTCAACGGCTGGGACCTGCGGCGGCATCCGATGCGCCAGCGCATCGGTGGCTTCTGGGAGCTGTTCCTGCCGCGCGTGGAAGCCGGTACCCGCTACAAGTACGCCATCACTGCCGCCGACGGCCGCGTGCTGCTTAAGGCCGACCCGGTGGCGCGTCAAAGCGAATTGCCGCCTGCCACGGCCTCGGTGGTACCGGGCGCCGCGGCGTTTGCGTGGACCGATGCTGCCTGGATCGCTTCGCGCGATGCGAGTGCGGCGCCGGCGCCACTATCGATCTACGAAGTGCACGCCGCCTCCTGGCGCCGCGATGGGCATGACCAGCCGCTGGATTGGCCGGCACTTGCCGCACAACTGATTCCGTATGTGCAGCAGCTCGGCTTCACCCATATCGAACTGCTGCCGATCACCGAGCATCCGTTCGGTGGCTCGTGGGGCTATCAACCGCTGGGCCTGTACGCGCCGACCGCGCGGCATGGCAGTCCGGACGGGTTTGCCCAATTCGTCGACGCCTGCCATCGCGCCGGCATTGGCGTGATCCTGGATTGGGTCAGCGCGCACTTCCCCGATGATGCGCACGGCCTGGCGCAGTTTGATGGCGCCGCCCTGTACGAACATGCCGACCCGCGCGAAGGCATGCATCGCGACTGGAATACGCTGATCTACAACTACGGCCGGCCGGAAGTGACCGCCTACCTGCTGGGCAGCGCGCTGGAGTGGATCGACCATTACCACCTCGACGGTCTACGCGTGGATGCGGTGGCCTCGATGCTGTACCGAGACTACGGCCGCGCCGAAGGCGAATGGGTGCCCAACGCGCATGGCGGCCGCGAGAATCTGGAAGCCGTCGCTTTCCTGCGCCAGCTCAACAGCGAGATCGCCACGCGCTTTCCCGGCGTGCTGACCATCGCCGAAGAATCCACCGCCTGGCCGGGCGTGACCGCGCCGATCAGCGAAGGCGGCCTGGGCTTTACGCACAAATGGAACATGGGCTGGATGCACGACACGCTGAGCTATATGCAGCGCGATCCGGCCGAGCGCGCGCAGCACCACAGCCAGCTGACCTTCGGACTGGTCTACGCGTTCTCCGAACGCTTCGTGCTGCCGCTCTCGCATGACGAAGTGGTGCATGGCACCGGTGGTCTGCTCGGTCAGATGCCGGGCGACGATTGGCGGCGCTTCGCCAATCTGCGCGCCTATCTGGCGCTGATGTGGGCGCATCCGGGCGACAAACTGCTGTTCATGGGCGCCGAATTCGGCCAATGGCGCGACTGGAATCACGACCAATCGCTGGACTGGCATCTGCTCGATGGCGCCCCGCATCGCGGCGTGCAGCAATTGGTGGGCGATCTCAACGCGGCCTTGCGCCGCGTGCCGGCCTTGTATCGCGGCACCCATCGCGCCGACGGCTTCGACTGGAGCGTGGCCGACGATGCGCGCAACAGCGTGCTGGCCTTCATCCGCCACGATCCCGAGGGTGGTGCACCGCTGCTGGCGGTGAGCAACCTCACCCCGCAACCGCTTCACGACTATCGCGTCGGCGTGCCGCGTGCCGGCAGCTGGCGCGAAATCCTCAACACCGACAGTGCCCATTACGGCGGCAGCAATCTCGGCAACAGCGGTCGTCTTGCGACCGAGCCGATGGGCATGCACGGGCACGCACAACGCCTGCGCCTGACCTTACCGCCGCTGGCCACGATCTATCTGCAAGCGGAGAAATAACAATGAACGAGCGCAACGACACCCTGCCGGCATGGGGCGCATGGCCAGCGGGTGAGGGACAGGTGCGCTTTGCGCTCTGGGCACCGGATGCCAAGGGCGTGGATGTGGTCTTCGACGACGGCACGCGGGCTGCGCTGCAAGCGGGGCAGGACGGGTTTTTCAACGCGTTGATCCGCTGCGCCGCGGATGCGCGCTATCGCTACAGCATCGATGGCGGCGAGCCGGTGCCGGACCCGGCCTCGCGCTGGCAGCCCGAGGGCGTACACGGTCCCAGCGCCGTGCAGCGCAGCGATGGCTACGCCTGGCAGAACACCCAGTGGCAGGGACGGCCGTGGGACGAGGCGGTGATCTACGAACTGCACGTCGGCACCTGTGGCGGCTATGCCGGTGTGCAGGCGCAATTGCCGCAGCTGGCGGCAATGGGCATCACCGCGATCGAGCTGATGCCGTTGAGCGCGTTTCCGGGTGCGCACAACTGGGGCTACGACGGCGTGCTGCCGTACGCACCGGTGGAAGCCTATGGCACGCCGGACGAACTGAAGGCATTGATCGATGCCGCGCACGGGCATGGCCTGATGGTGTTGCTGGATGTGGTCTACAACCACTTCGGCCCGGACGGCAATTATCTGCACAGCTACGCCGCCCCGTTCTTCAACGAAGACAAGCCCACCCCGTGGGGCGCAGCGATCGATTTTCGCAAGCCGCAGGTGCAGCGTTACTTTCTCGACAACGCGCTGATGTGGTTGCACGAGTACGGCTTCGACGGTCTGCGTCTGGATGCGGTGCACGCGATCACCCCGAACGCCTTTCTGGATACCTTGCGCGAGACCGTGCAGGCCAGTCTGCCTGCCGGTCGCCACGTGCATCTGGTGCTGGAGAACGAATTCAACCAGGCCTCGCAGCTGCAGCGCGGCTACACCGCGCAGTGGGACGACGATTTCCACAACGCGTTGCACGTGCTGCTGACTGGCGAGGAGGAAGGCTATTACGCCGCCTTTGCCGATCAACCGACCCAGCATCTGGCGCGCGTGCTGGGCGAAGGCTTCGCGTATCAAGGCCAGCCGGATCCGCGTGGACATGTGCGCGGCGAGCCCAGTGGTGATCTGCCGCCGCACAAGTTTGTGATTTTTGCGCAGAACCACGACCAGATCGGTAACCGTGCGCGTGGCGAGCGGCTGAGCGTGCTGGTGTCGCAACAACGCCTGCGCGCCGCACTGGCGTTGACCGCGCTGACGCCGATGATTCCGCTGTTTTTCATGGGCGAACCGTGGGGCGCCACGCAGCCGTTCCTGTTCTTCACCGATTTCGGCCCGCCGCTGGACGATGCGGTGCGCGAAGGCCGTCGCCGCGAGTTTGCCCACTTCGCCGCATTCGCCGACGAAGCGCAGCGCGCCACCATTCCCGACCCGAACAGCCACGCCACCTTCGCCGCTTCGCGGTCGCCGATCGAAGACGCTGCGCAAGGCGAGGGCGCGCAATGGACAGCTTGGTTCAGCGCCTTGCTGGGCGTGCGCCGCCAATGGTTGGTGCCAGGTCTTGCGCAAGCGCGCGCCGTGGGCGCCAGTGTGCTGGCCGAAGGCGCGGTGACTGCCAGCTGGGAATTGCCGGGTGGGGTGTGGCATATCGCCTTCAACGTCGGCAGCGCTGCAGTGCCGATGCCGCCACTGCACGGACGTGTGGCGCATGCTGAAAACGTCGCTGCCGATGGGCAGCAGTTGCCGGTCGATGGCTTCATCGCCTGGCATGAGGAGCGCGCATGAGTACGCGCGATCTGAGCAGAGCGGATCTGCACACGCTGGCCGCAGCGGCCGGGGTGATGGTGGATTGGGTGGATGCCAGCGACCAGCCGCGGCAGGTGTCCGAACAGTCGCTGCATGCGGTGCTCACTGCGCTGGAATTGCCTGCCGCCACCGCCACGCAACGCGAAGACAGCCTGCGTCGCTGCAAGGCGCAGGCAATCGAGCCGGCACCGCTGTTGACCGTACAGGTGGCCGCGCTATTGCCCGTGTCGGTTGCCCCCAATGCCAGCGGCCGTTGGGTGGACGACAGCGGCGCCAGCGAGCAAGCGCGTGCGGATGCGCAAGGGCAGGTGCGCGCACCGCAGCGTTTCGGTTACTGGACGCTGCAGATCGGCGAGCTGACCCAGCAGGTCGCAGTGGCGCCGCAACGCTGCTTCAGCGTGGCCGATGCGTGCGGATTGCCGGCACCGCGTGCCTGGGGCATGGCGCTGCAGGTGTATTCGGCGCGCAGCATCGACGACGGTGGTATTGGTGACGCGTCCGGCACGGTGGAGTGGGTGCGGCATGCCGCGCTGGCTGGTGCCGATGCATTGGCATTGAGCCCGGTACACGCCTCGCGCCCGGTCACCAGCGGCTACAGCCCGTATTCGCCCAGCGACCGTCGCTTTCTGGATCCGTTGCATGCCGCGCCGGTGCGCGTGCTGGGCGAACTGGCACTGGATGCAATCAACGAAGTGCCTGGGCTGCGCGAGCGTTTCGATACGCTGCATCGCAGTGCATTGATCGACTGGCCGGCGTCTGCGCAAGCCAAGTGGCAATTGCTGCGCCATCTGTACACACGCGTCGCAACCGACCATCCCGATCTGCTCGCCTTCCGCAACGAGGGCGGCGCTGCGCTGGAAGGCTTCGCAAGGTTTGCCGCGCAGGATTTCGGCGATGGCGATCCGCAGCTGCATGTATTCACGCAATGGCTGGCGGCGCGCAGTTGGTCGGATGCACAGCGCGAGGCGCACGAGCGTGGCATGAAGATCGGTCTGATCGCCGATCTGGCCGTGGGCTTCGACCCGAATGGCGCCGAAGCTGCGGCCGCCGCAGATACCGTGTTGCGTGGCCTGGTGTTGGGTGCACCGCCGGATGCCTTCAATGCCGATGGCCAGCATTGGGGCATCGGCGCGTATTCGCCCACTGCATTGCGACGCAGCGGCTACGCGCCGTATATCGCGCTGCTGCGCGCGGTATTACGCGACCGTGGCGGTATCCGTATCGACCATATTCTGGGGCTGTTGCGGCTGTGGGTGGTGCCCGAAGGCGCCAGCTCCAACGAAGGCGCGTATCTGGCCTATCCGCTGCACGATCTGCTCAATCTGCTCGCGCTGGAATCGTGGCGGCATCGCGCCATCGTGATCGGCGAAGACCTCGGTGTGGTGCCGCCCGGCATCCGCGAAGAACTGTCGCGGCGTGGCGTGATGGGCATCGATGTGTTGATGTTCACCCGCGACGACAAGGGTGCCTTTGTGTCGCCGGCGTTGTGGCGGCCGGATGCGGTGGCTACCACCACCACGCACGATCTGCCCACCTTGACCGGCTGGCGCGAAGGCCGCGATATCGATTGGCGACGCAAGCTGGAACTGATCAAGCCCGCGCAGGCGAGCGACGATGCCACCGCGCGCAGCAAGGATCTTGCACGTCTGGATGCGGCGGTCGAACACGCCGGCCTGAGCGCTGCGGACGACCCGCTGCTGGGCGCGCTGCGCTTCACCGCCACCAGCGTCTCGCCACTGGCCCTGTTGCCGGTGGAAGACGCGCTGGCGCTGGAAGAACAACCCAATCTGCCGGGCACCGTCGAGGTCCATCCCAATTGGCGCCGACGCCTGCCCGATCCCTTGCCGCATGCGCGCCTGAGTACGGCGCTGCAGGGCTTTGCCGAGGCGCGTCGCGTCGCGGCCGTTTCGGAATTGCATCCATGATCGATCTTCGCGCCACCGCCCGCCTGCAACTGCATGCCGGCTTCACCCTGCACGATGCACTTGCGCAGGTGCCGTATTACGCTGGGCTCGGCATCAGCCATCTGTACCTGTCGCCGATCGGCACTGCGGTACCCGGCTCCACGCACGGTTACGACAATATCGACCCGACCGAGGTCAATCCCGAACTCGGTGGCGAGGCCGCGTTGATCGCCTTGTCGCAGGCCGCGCGCGAACACGGCATGGGCTTGATTGCCGATATCGTGCCCAACCACATGGCCACGCACGCGCATAACGCATGGTGGTGGGATGTCTTGCGTAACGGCCGCAGCGCCAAACATGCCGACTGGTTTGACATCGATTGGCGCGCCCCGGGGCGCGACGGCAAGTTGTGGCTGGCGGTGCTGGATCGTCCGTATGCCACCGCACTGGCCGAAGGGCTGATCACGCTGGTGGTCGAGGACGACGGCAGTGCGGCGCTGGCGCATTACGATCAGCGTTACCCGATCCGTCCGCAGACGCTGGAGGTGCCGGAAAAGGCCGCACGTGCGCAATGGCTGCGCGACTACAACGACGGCGCCAAACGCGGCGATGGCCGCCTGCACAAGCTGATCGAACGCCAGCCGTATCGTTTGAACTGGTGGCGCGTGGGCAACGACATGCTCAACTACCGCCGCTTCTTCGATATCACCTCGTTGGTCGCATTGCGGGTGGAACTGCCGGCGGTGTTCGACGCGGTACATGCGCTGCCGCTGCGGCTGGTGGCCGAGGGCCATCTGGACGGCTTGCGCATCGATCACGTGGACGGGCTCACCGACCCCACCGGTTATGTGCGCAAGCTGCGCAGCCGGCTGGATGCGGCCGGTCGCCAGCGCGGGCTCAAGCCCGGCACGTTGGCGCTGTATCTGGAAAAGATCCTCGCCCCCGGCGAAGCCTTGCCGGCCGACTGGCCCTGCGATGGCACCACCGGTTACGACTTCATGGACCAGGTGGGCGGCGTGCTGCATGACGCGGCCGGCTTCAAGCCGCTGGCGCGTGCCTGGCAAAAGGTGAGCGGGCGCAGTGGCGATTTCGCCCAGGAAGAACGCGCCGCACGCGACGAGATCCTGCGTGGCCCGCTGCAGACCGAATTCAATCGCGCCGTCGGTGCGTTGTCGGCATTGGCACGGCTGGATCCGCCAACGCGCGAGTTCAGCCCGCAGATGCTGGCGCGCGGCCTGTGCGTGCTGCTGCGCTGGTTCCCGGTGTACCGCACCTACGCCGGTGCCAAGGGCGTGACCGGCAGCGAAGCCGAGCGCTTACGCGCCACCGCCGCGCGTGCGCGCGAGGGCATGCCGGAGTCGATCGTTGCGGCCGTCGATGCGATCGAGCGCTGGTTGCTCGACGATGCCGGCGCCGATCGCGCGCAGATCGCCTTGCGGCGCATCCTGCGTCGTCGCGTGGAGCAGTTGTCCGCACCGCTCAATGCCAAGTCGGTGGAAGACACCGCGTTCTATCGGCACGGCGTGCTGCTGTCGCGCAACGAGGTCGGCAGCCATCCGACCCACTTCGCCAACGAAGCGGTCGAGTTCCATGCGCAGAATCAAGAGCGCGCCAAACATTTCCCGCGTGCGCTGCTGGCCACCGCCACGCACGACCACAAGCGCGGCGAAGACCTGCGCATGCGGCTGGCGGTGCTCTCAGAGCAGCCGCGCTGGTGGATCGAACAGAGCACCCAGTTCGATGCCTTGACCGAGACACTGGAATCGCCTGCATTGGCCGGTGGCGACCAGCAGATGCTGTGGCAGACCCTGGTCGCCGCCTGGCCGATCGGCCTGGGCGCCGATCAGCCCGAACCGCTGGCCGCCTACGCCGAGCGCATCGCGCAATGGCTGCTCAAGGCAGTGCGCGAAGCCAAGCTGCACACCAGCTGGACCGACGGCTCGCCCGCTTACGAACAGGCTGTGCAAGCCACCGTGGAGCAGGTGCTGTGCAGCCGTGCCGGGCTGCCATTGCGGCGTGCGCTGTTGCGTGCCAGCAACCACATCGCTGCGGCCGGCGCGCGTAATTCTCTGGTGCAAACCGCGTTGCGTCTGACCGTGCCGGGCGTGCCCGACCTGTACCAGGGCACCGAAGGCTGGGATCTGTCGCTGGTGGATCCGGACAACCGCCGTCCGGTCGATTATGTGCAGCGCCAGCAATGGCTGGCGCAGGCGCGCGACTGGAACACGCTGCTGCGCAGCTGGCGCGATGGCGCGGTCAAGGCGCGTCTCACCGCGCTGCTGTTGCAGCTGCGTGCCGAACATCCGGCGTTGTTCGCGCAGGGCGACTATCAGCCGCTCAACGTGGCGGTCAGTGGCGATGCGCAGGTGCTGGCGTTCCGTCGTCAGTACCGCGGCCAGTCGCTGGTGGTGGCGGTCACGCGACTGGGTGCCGGTGACCAGACCGAGGGCGATCTGCCGTTGCTGGTGCCGCCGGCACGTTGGGGTCAGGCGGCGTTGGCATTGCCGCAAGGCACATACCGTAATGTGCTCGATGGCAGCACGTTGCAGCCGCAGCAAGGCCGCCTGGCGCTATCCACGCTGTTTGCACGCGCGCCGGTGGCAGTGTTGACGACCCCCTAAGAGAACGTACGCAATGAACGACACGCAACGGCAGGAGCGACTTCGCCAGTTGGCACAGGAGATCTGGGAGGCCGAAGGCCGCCCGGACGGGCATGCGGCCCGTCATTGGGCCATGGCCGAGCGCCTGGTGGACGCCGAAGAACGCGCCGCCGAACAGGCCAACCCGCCCGTCACTGCACGTCAGTAACGGTGCCTCTGTCATCTTGCATGGTGCACCCTGCTGGCCGCGCCATGCAGGGTTGAACGTGCACCTGCACGCACCCGTATTCGCTCACTGGTTTTGAGTTCACCGTTTTCAGGAGTTACCGATGGCCACTCGCAAGTTCACGCAACGCTCGCGCATCCGCGAAGGCCGTCCCAATCCGCTCGGCGCCACCTGGGACGGGTTGGGCGTCAACTTCGCGTTGTACTCGCGCAACGCCACCCGCGTGGAACTGTGTCTGTTCGACGAGCGTGGCCGCGAGCAGGAGCGCCTGGCGCTGCCCGAATACACCGATGAGGTCTGGCACGGCTATCTGCCCGACGCACGTCCCGGCCAGTTGTACGGCTACCGTGTGCACGGGCCTTACGCGCCCGATGCCGGTCACCGCTTCAACCACAACAAATTGCTGCTGGACCCGTATGCCAAGCAGATCGTCGGCGAGCTCAAATGGGCGCCGCATCTGTTCGGCTACACCATCGGCCATCGCGACAAGGATTTGAGTTTCGATCGTCGCGATAGCGCCGCGTTCATGCCCAAATCCGCCGTGATCGACCCGGCCTTCACCTGGGGCCAGGATCGCCCGCCGCAGACGCCGTGGAATCGCACGGTGATCTACGAAGCGCATGTGCGCGGGCTGAGCATGCTGCACCCGGCGGTGCCGCCGGAAGATCGCGGCACGTTCTCGGCCTTGAAGACCGACGAGTTGATCGACCACATCAGCTCACTCGGCGTCACCGCGGTGGAACTGCTCCCCGTGCATGCCTTCGTCGACGATCAGTACCTGCTGGAAAAAGGCCTGCGCAATTACTGGGGCTACAACACGCTGGGCTTTTTCGCGCCGCAGGCGCGTTACATGTCCACGCGGACCGTGGCCGAGTTCAAGCAGATGGTGGCGCGCCTGCATCACGCCGGGCTGGAAGTGCTGCTGGACGTGGTCTACAACCACACCGCCGAAGGCAACGAACTCGGGCCAACGCTGTCGTTCAAGGGCATCGACAACGCCAGCTACTACCGTCTGGCCGACGATCGCCGCTTCTACATCAACGACACCGGTACCGGGAATACGTTCGATCTGACCAACGTCGGCGCATTGCGCATGGTGATGGACTCGCTGCGGTACTGGGTGCAGGAAATGCACGTCGACGGCTTCCGCTTCGACCTGGCCAGCATCCTCGGCCGCGAGCGTTATGGCTTCGACCCCTCGGGCAGCTTTCTCGATGCGGTGCGCCAGGATCCGGTGCTGAGCCAGACCAAGTTGATCGCCGAGCCGTGGGATATCGGCCCGGGTGGTTACCAGGTCGGCAATTTCCCGCCGGGCTGGGTGGAATGGAACGACAAGTTCCGCGACAACGTGCGCGCGTTCTGGCGCGGCGACGGTGGGCAACTGGCCGAGTTGGCCACACGCCTCACCGGCTCGGCCGATCTGTTCAACCACAGCGGTCGCCGCCCTACCGCCTCGGTCAATTTCGTCACCGCGCACGATGGCTTCACCCTGCGCGATCTGGTCAGCTACGAGGGCAAGCACAACTTTGCCAACGGCGAAGAGGGCAGGGACGGGAGCGACCACAATATCTCGGCCAATTACGGCGTCGAAGGCGACACCAACGACCCGGCGATCAAGCAGCTGCGGCGTCAGCAGATGCGCAATCTGCTCGCCACCTTGCTGCTCTCGCAAGGCACGCCCATGCTGCTGGCCGGCGATGAATTCGGCCACAGCCAGAACGGCAACAACAACGCGTATTGCCAGGACAACGAACTGACCTGGATCGACTGGACTGCCGCCAGCAAGGCCGCCGCCGCCGATCAGGCCGCATTCGTGCGCCGGCTGATCCGCATCCGCCAGCGTTATCCGCTGCTGCATCGCGCACGCTTCTTCGATGGCAAGTTCGATGAAGCGCTGGGCCTGCGCGATCTCACCTGGCTGGCACCCAACGGCAACGAGATGGACGAAGCCGGTTGGCACGACCCTGAAGCGCGCGCGCTGATGCTGCGCCTGGATGGCCGTTCGCCGACCACCGGCCTGCGCGAGATCGCCGCCAACGTGAGCTTGCTGATGTTGATCAATGCCGCTTCCACCAGCGTGACGTTCACGCTGCCGGCGATGCACGACGAACATTGGCGCGTGCTGGTCGACACTGCACGCCACGGCGGCCGCGTGGTGGCCGGTGGCAGCGAATGGAAGGCGCCAGCGCACTCGTTGACCTTGTTGGCGGTGGAACGCGATCGCATCGCCAGCAGTGCGCGCATCGTCTCCGAGGGCGCACGCTGATGGCAGGAGCGCACTGATGGACGTGTTGTTGGCAGGGGCGACCGGCTTGGTCGGCAAACACGTCTTGCAGCAGTTACTCACTGACACGCGCTGCACCGGCGTGGTTGCGATCACGCGCCGGCCGTTGACGCAGATCCATCCCAAACTGCGCAACCAGGTGATCGACTTCGATCGCCTGGACAGCTGGACCGCTCCGCGCATGGAAGCGGCCATCTGCGCCTTGGGCAGCACCATGAAACAGGCCGGCTCGCGCGAAGCGTTCTATCGCATCGATCACGGTTACCCGATGGCACTGGCACGTGCCGCCTGCGCGCAGGGCACCTCGGTGTTCGTACTGAATTCGGCCGCCGGTGCCAATGCGCACTCGCGGATTTTCTACAACCGCGTCAAGGGTGAGCTGGAACGCGACCTGCGCGCGGTTGGCTTTCCTTCGCTGACCTTCGTACGCCCGGGGCTGATCGGCGGCGAGCGCGAAGAGCGGCGTACCGGCGAACATCTCGGCAGTCTCGTGCTGGGCGCGCTCGGCCCGTTGCTGCCACGCCGCTTCCGCATCAACCCGGCCGAACGTATCGCTGCGGCAATGGTAAGCGCAGCGCTGGCACCTGCGCGTGGGGAGCACAGTGTTGAGGCGGCGGAGCTGGTTGGCTAACGCTATCTGGTCGCCTCGTCGAGAGGCCGTCGGATAGAGAGCTGATTTTCCGCTGTTTCGTAGGAGCGCGCTGGCGCGCGATGAGGCGTTAGCGATAAAGCTTCGTCGCGCGCCAGCGCGCTCCTACAGATACGCGTGTAGCGGATCGGCATCGTCGCAAGCACAAATACTCTGCTCACGTCCCCAACGACTGCCCACTATCTACCAGCACCCGCCCGCCCTCGCGAGGGTGCCGCAGATATAGGACTGGCTGTCAGCTGTTTCGTAGGAGCGCGCCTGAGCGCGATGAGGCGTTACCGACAAAGCTCCGTCGCGCGCAGGCACGCTCCTACAGATCCGCGTGCGGCTGAGAGACATGCTCCGCAGGCGCATGTAATGCGCTCAAACCCCCAACGACTGCCCGCCATCCACCGCCAGCACTTGCCCGGTGATCCAGCGCGCTTGCGGCGATGCGAGAAACAACGCCGCATCGGCGATGTGTTGCACCTGCCCGAACCCGCCGAATGGAATGCTGTCGCGGATGCGTGCATACAGTTCCGGTTCTTCATCGCGACGCCGTGCCCATAGTCCGTCCGGAAATTCGATCGAGCCTGGCGCAATCGCGTTGACGCGGATGCGCTCGCGCGCCAGTTCTGCGGCCAGCGTGGTGGTGTAGTAATTGAGCGCAGCCTTGGCGGTGGAGTAGGCGATCGCACGCGGCGTGGGGCGCTGCGCGTTGATCGAGCTGATATTGAGGATCACCGCCGCAGCGCTGTTGCGTAAGTGTGGCAGCGCGGCGCGATTGCAGCGCACTGCCGCCATCAGATCCACGTCCAGACCGGCCTGCCAGCTTGCATCGTCATTGCCGTGTCCATAGCCGGAGGCGTTGTTGATCACCACGTCCAGGCCATTCAATGCCTGCGCTGCAGCGTCCACATAGGCCTCGATTTGCACAGCATCCGACAGGTCGCAGGCGAAGGTATGCACCGGCGCGCCATGCGGCGCCAACGCATGTGCGGCGTATGCGAGGCCATCGGCATTGCGTGCGCACAGGGAGACGTGCGCGCCGTTGTGCACGAACGCGTCGGCAATGGCCAGGCCGATGCCACGGCTACCGCCGGCGATCAGGACACGTTGGTCGCGCGGCGCGAGTTGCGGGCGTGCTGCAGGAATGGACATGGCGGGCACTCGATCGGAAACCGGCATTATCGAGCAGCCTGGTCATGACGCAGTGTTCGGCGCCATTGCGGTGTTGGACGTACCATCGCAGGTGCACCCAAAATCCAAGAGCGGCTAACAAAATTACTGCGCTCACCGCCAGACGCGCGCGGCCGGTGCTCGGAATCGGCATGTGCCACCCGTACACTCCGGTTCTGAGCGCGCTGTCCGCATGCCCCCGGCAACTGCTCGCTACATTTTGTCAGCTACTTTCAATTGCGGTGCGCAGCACAGCGCTGCGAGCCACGTGGGGAGCCATGCACCAGCACCTACCTGCGGTCGCGTGCGCTGTCATCTACATGCAATGCGGCGCGCGCGTGGCCTGCGACGCAAGCCTCATCACCAACCATGATCAGCTCATGCGTTTTCGCTTGCTCGCCGCTAACCATTTGTTTACACGTTCGCGCCGCGCTGCGGGCACAACGTGCGGGTCATTCAGTGGGAGTTGCACATGGAAACCAATATCACCGTCATCGGTGCCGGCTTTTGCGGTACCGCGCTGGTCCGTGCGCTGGCGCAGACGGCCGATGCGCAGGTCCGCATCACCCTGGTCGGGGTGGCCGAGACCTTCGGCAGCGGCATTGCCTATGGTGCGGCGCGGCCGGAACATTTGCTCAACGTGCGTGCCAAAGACCTGGGGATCGATGCGCAAGCACCCGGTGCATTCGCAGATACCCTGCATCTTGGCGATAGCGGGCGATTGGAATTCCTGCCGCGCCTTGCCTATGGCGATTATCTGCGCAGCGAGCTGGATACCGCGGTCAGCGGCGCGCAGGCCTCGATCATGCGGCTATCGCAAGAGGCGGTGGCAGTGGAGCGCGTGCGCAAGGGGTTTCGCGTGTTTCTGGCCAATGGCGATGCCTTCCATAGCGACCGCGTGGTGTTGGCGGTCGGTGCGCTGCAGCCGCAGGCGCTTGCCGGCATCGGCCCGCGCTTGAGCGTGCATCCGCGCTACATCGGGTGGCCGTGGCAGGGCGATGCCCTGGCGCAGTTGTCGCCCGACGATGACGTGCTGATCGTCGGCACCGGGCTGACCATGGTAGATGTGGCATTGACCCTGCATGCGCGCGGCCATCGTGGCCGGCTGGTGGCGATCTCGCGGCGGGGGCTGGCACCACAGGCGCATCTGCGTCAGCCAGGCGCGGCGCTGGAATTGCCGCCGCATCTGCAGCGCGCGCTCAAGGACGCCGACCTGCGTGGCCTGCTACGCGGCGTGCGTCAGCTGAGCGCAGTGGTCGACGATTGGCGGCGCGTGGTGGATGCTCTGCGCCCGCATCTGCAGCCGTTGTGGCAGCGTCTTGAGCTACCTGAGCGTGCGCGCTTTCTGCGTCACTTGCGGCCGTATTGGGAAGTGGCGCGGCATCGGGTTGCGCCGGGCGCGGCGGAGCAATTGGCGCAGCTGCAGGAATCGGGGCAACTGCAGATCGTCGCAGCGCGTTTGCTGCGTGCGCGTTGGGTGCCCGATGGCGTGGAGGCGGTGATCCGCCCGCGTGGTGCTGCCGACGCGCAGACCGGTCACTACGACGCTGTGATCCGCGCCACCGGCTTGGATACCGACATCGACCGCACCAGCGACCCGCTGATCGCCGGCATGCGCGAAGCCGGCCTGTTACGTGCCGATCCGCTTGGGTTGGGTGTGGACACCGACGCGCAATTGCGGGTGCGCGATGGCGCCGGGCAAATCGTGCCGGGGCTGTATTGCATTGGTCCGCTGTTGCGTGGACGGTATTGGGAAATCACCGCCGTGCCGGAGTTGCGCGTCGCCACGCGTGCGTTGGCCGACCGTCTGTTGTTGGGCGCGATGCCGGCGTTACAGCCGGAGCCGGAACATGTGCCGCGCGAGGTCAATGCGCGTTTGTAGGTGGCCGTACCCTCACCCCAACCCCTCTCCCGATGGGAGGGGCTTATCGCTCCTTCCAGCGGGATCTTGATCTGCGCGCGCAGGTATAGCCCTCATCTCGCAATATCGCGCGGACTTCGCCAAACAGCGCAATCATGCAGCGTGATGCGTAGCGCACTGCACCGGTGCGTACAGGATTAGGTCATGTTGATCGGCCTGGGCTGATTACAGTCCAGGTCGCTTCATCCCCTCGTCCGCCTGGAGTCCGCCATGCCCCGTCTTGCTGCCACTGCCTTGCTCGCCACGCTGTGCGCTTGCGCGCTACCCGCCTGGGCCAGCGAATCGCTCAACACCCGCGCTGAAGTGCTCGCGGCCCTGGAGGCTGGCTATGACGTCAGCCTGACCACCGATCTCGCTCGCTGCACGCCCGAAGAAGGCACCCCGATCACCCAGACACGTGGCGGCCGCCATATCGATGCTTATCGCATCACCGAGGACGGCACCGCCGCATTCTCCGGCTCGCATTTCACCGTGGCCAACGACGGCAAGCCGATCCAGCAGTTCATGCGTTATCAGTTGCGCCCGGATGGCAGCGTGCGTTTCACCACCTACATGTACGACCTGCCGGGTCTGCAACAACGTGGCCCGGTGCTGGCCTATCAATGCACGATCAACCAGGGCATCCGCTTCCACGCCGATTGAGCGCGTTTGCCCCCTCATTACCGAGAAAGCACATGTCCTCACGTCTGTATTTTTCACTTGCTATTGCAGTGCTGTCAGCCAGTGCAATTCCCGCATTCGCCACGCAATCGTTGAACACGCAAGCGAGCCTGATCGATGCGTTGGAGACCGGCCGCAATGTGGCGGTGTCGGTCGATCTGTCGCGCTGCACGGCCGAAGCGGGCACTGCATCCAGTCGCAGCCGCGGTGGTGTGCGCATCGGCGCCTACCGTCTTACCGCCGACGGCACCTTGGCGTTTTCCGACACCCAGTTCATCGCTGCCAGCAGCGATGGCAGGCCGTTCCAGCAGTTTCAGCGCTACCAGGTGCTTGCCGACAACAGTGTGCGGCTGACCACTTACATGTACGACCTGCCGAGTCTGCAGCAACGCGGGGCACTGTTGGCGTATCAATGCACGATCGATCAGGGCATTCGCTTCCACGCGCACTGAACGCGCCGATGCGTTGCGCGATGCCACTTGAGCGAGTGGCATCGCGTCGATGGCGCTACAGCATCGACATACAACTCGGTGACGACTACTGCACCGCAACCGCATCGGTGGCGCCGGATTGCCAGCCGCCGCCCAACGCCTTGAAGGTGGCCACTGCACTGCGTGCCGCATCGGTGCGTGCCTGCACCTGTGCATCGGAGGCACGCAGCAAGCTGTCGTCGGCATTCAAGACTTCGATCAGGCTGACCACGCCTTTCTCATAGGCCAGCGCCGATGCACCACGCGCCTTGCCCAGTGCATCCACACCTTGCGATAGCACCGCTGCCTGCTGCTCGCGTTTGACCAGTGCGGTCAACGCATTCTCCACGTCTTCCGTGGCGCGTAACACGGCCAGGCGATACGCGGCCAGCTGCTCGGCTTCCTGTCCCTTGGCCTGTGCGATCTGCGCATTGATGCGACCGAAATCGAACAGCCGCCAGCGCAAACCCAGCACGGCGGCGGATTGGCTGGCATCGCTGGTGAACAGGTTGGCGCCGGAGATGGCGGTGGCGCTGCCGAGTAATCCGCTGAGCGAAAATTTCGGGTAGTACTCGGCCATCGCCACGCCGATGCGCGCGTTCGACGCTGCCAGCCGGCGCTCGGCGACGATCAGGTCCGGCCGGCGCCGCAGCAGGTCGCCGGGCGTGCCCGTGTCGGCAATGCGCGGTGCAAGTGGAATGGGTTTGCTTGTGGCCAGCTCTGCACGATGCGTCCCTGGCGCAGCACCCAACATCACGTCCAGTGCATTCATCGCCGCGACTAGGCCGCTTTCGATACCGGGCACCGATGCCTGCGCCTGTGCAAGCGCGCCTTGTGCCTGGTGCAGCTGCAGCTCGGGGGCGAGTCCTTTGCCATGCAGCAGCGTCACCATGGACAGCAGGCCTTGCTGGGTGGCGACCTGGCGCTGCGCCACCTCCAGCCGTGCCTGCAGGCCGCGGATGCTGATGTAGATGTCGGCGGTCTGCGCGGCCACCGCCAGACGGGTGGCGGCTGCACCGGCTTCGCTGGCCTGGTAGTCGGCGAGTGCGGCCTGGCGCCCGCGACGCAGGCCGCCGAACAGATCCAGCTCCCAGCTCGCGCCCAGGTTGGCTTCGTAGGTGCTGGCATAGCGGTCGAAGTTGGGCGTGCTGTTGAGCACCTGGCCGAGCGGAGTCTCCAGCGACTGATAGGCGCGGGTCGCGTTGCCGCTGATGTTGCCCGAAGGCAGCAGTGCGGCCGTGGCGGCGGTCAGCCCGGCGCGGGCCTGGGTGACACGTGCGCTGGCCTGGGCCAGGTCCAGGTTCTGCGCCAGCGCCTGGGTGACGTAGCGGCTCAGGTCCGGGTCGTCGAAACCGGTCCACCAGGTCGATAGATCGGCCTGTGTAGCGGCCTGGCGCTGCTCGGCCGCTGCCTGGCCGAGATAGCGATCCGGCAGGGGCGCCGAGGGGCGGGTGTACTCGGGGCCAACGGCGCAGCCTGCGGCAAGACTGGCGGCGATGAGCGCGGCAAGGGTGCGAAGTGACGACATGACGGTACCGACGAAGGCAATGGCGGGCTGTGACTATAATACGAAATGGTCACTTTTGTGCGGATTGTGTTTGAGCGCTAAGCTGTTCGCATGAGCAAAGCATCCAGTTATCCCGTTTCAGGCCGTGGTCCGGCCGATCACGATGTGCGCGACCAGATCGTGGCAGCGGCAACCGAGCACTTCAGCCGCTACGGCTACGAGAAGACGGCCGTGTCCGATCTGGCCAAGGCGATCGGGTTCTCCAAGGCCTACATCTACAAGTTCTTCGAATCCAAGCAGGCCATCGGCGAGATGATCTGCACCAACTGCCTGCGCGAGATCGAGACCGAGGTGTGCGCGGCGGTGGACGAGGCCGCGCAGCCGCCCGAGAAGCTGCGGCGGCTGTTCAAGGTGATCATCGAGGCCAGCCTTCGCTTGTTTTTTCAGGATCGCAAGCTGTATGAGATTGCGACCTCGGCGGCGACCGAGCGCTGGCAGTCGGTGATCGCTTACGAGGTGCGCATCCAGAAAGTGCTGCAGGACGTGCTGCAGCAAGGCCGGCAAAGTGGCGATTTCGAGCGCAAGACGCCACTGGACGAGGCCACCCAGGCGATCTACGTGGTGATGCGCCCTTACATGAATCCGCTGTTGCTGCAGCACAGCCTGGAGCATGCCGACGAGGTGCCGCTGCTGCTGTCGGGTCTGGTGTTGCGAAGCCTTTCGCCCTAAAAGTCGATAGTGACTATTGACTGATATAGTCACAAGTCTCAAGATGCGAGCCTTCAACAGCACGCACTGGGATTTCCATGCTTCGCCGCCGCCTCGTTACCTCCACTTTCCTGTGTGCGCTGCCGCTGGCATTGATCGCCTGCGGCGAGGCGCCGCCGCCCGACCCCCGCACTGCGACCCCGCTGGTGCGCGTGGCCACCGTCGAAGAGGCCGGTACGGCAGCGCGCAGCTTCTCCGGCACGGTCGCCGCGCGGGTGCAGAGCGATCTGGGCTTTCGGGTCTCCGGCAAGGTGTTGGAGCGGCTGGTCGATACCGGCCAGCGGGTCACGCGCGGGCAGCCGCTGCTGCGGATCGACCCGGTCGATCTCCAGCTCGCCGCACGCGCGCAGCAGGACGCGGTGGCAGCCGCGCAGGCACGCGCGCAGCAGACTGCCGACGATGAGGCGCGCTACCGCGATCTGCGTGGTACCGGCGCCATCTCCGCCTCCGCCTACGACCAGATCAAGGCCGCCGCCGATGCCGCCAAGGCGCAGCTGAGTGCAGCCCAGGCGCAGGCCGAGGTGGCCCGCAATTCCAACCGCTACAGCGATCTGTTGGCCGACGCCGATGGCGTGGTGATGGAAACACTGGTCGAACCAGGACAGGTCGTGGCCGCCGGGCAGCCGGTGGTGCGGCTGGCGCATGCCGGGCGCCGCGAGGCGATCGTGCAGCTGCCGGAAACATTGCGCCCGCCGGTTGGCTCGGTCGCGCAGGCCACGCTGTTCGGCAATGCAGGCGTCACGGTGCCGGCCACGCTGCGTCAGCTGTCCGACAGCGCAGACCGGCTGACCCGCACCTTCGAGGCGCGTTACGTGCTCGACGGCGCATTGGCTGACGCCCCGCTGGGCACTACCGTCAGCATCCGCATTGCCGACGGCACGGCCGCCAGCACGCAGGCCGGGCTGCAGGTGCCGCTGGCCGCGCTGTTCGATGCGGGCAAGGGGACGGGTGTGTGGGTGATTGCCGGCAATCCGGCCAAGGTGAGCTGGCGGCCGGTGACGGTGCTGGGCCTGGACGATGACCATGCCAACGTGGCCGGCAAACTGGCGCGTGGCGAGCGCATCGTGGCGCTGGGTGCGCACCTGTTGCGCGAAGGTGAGCAGGTGCGGGTAGCCAACACGATTGCGCCTGCCAGTGGCGCGACCAGTGCTACCAAGACCGCGAGCGCGGCAGGAGCGCAGCCGTGAGCGAGGGCCGCTTCAATCTCTCGGCGCTCGCGGTGCGCGAGCGCTCCATCACGCTGTTCCTGATCTTTCTGATTTCGCTGGCCGGCCTGGTCGCGTTCCTCAAGCTTGGCCGCGCGGAGGACCCGGCATTCACTGTCAAGGTCATGACCATCATCACCGCCTGGCCGGGCGCAACGCCGCAGGAAATGCAGGACCAGGTCGCCGAAAAACTCGAAAAGCGCCTGCAGGAACTGCGCTGGTACGACCGCAGCGAAACCTATACGCGCCCCGGTCTTGCGTTTACGACGTTGACGTTGCTGGACAGCACACCGCCCAGCCAGGTGCAGGAGCAGTTCTATCAGGCGCGCAAGAAGGTGGGCGATGAAGTCGGCAACCTGCCGGCCGGCGTGATCGGGCCGATGGTCAACGACGAATATGCCGACGTCACCTTCGCACTGTTCGCACTGAAGGCCAAGGGCGAGCCGCAACGCTTGCTCGCGCGCGATGCGGAAAGCCTGCGCCAGCGCATGTTGCACGTGCCGGGCGTCAAGAAGGTCAACATCATCGGCGAGCAGCCTGAGCGCATCTTTGTCGAGTTCTCGCACGAACGTCTGGCTACGCTGGGCGTCAGTCCGCAGGAGGTGTTTGCCGCGCTCAATGCGCAAAACGCCTTGAATGCGGCAGGGTCGGTGGAAACACGCGGGCCGCAGGTGTTCATTCGCCTGGACGGTGCGCTCGACAGTTTGCAGAAAATTCGCGACACCCCGCTGGTGGTGCAGGGCCGCACCTTGAAGCTGTCGGATATCGCCAGTGTCAAACGTGGTTATGAAGATCCGTCCACCTTCATGATCCGCAGTGGCGGCGAGCCGGCATTGCTGCTGGGCATCATCATGCGCGATGGCTGGAACGGCCTGGAGTTGGGCAAGTCGCTGGACAGCGAAGTGGGCGCGATCAATGCCGAACTGCCGCTGGGCATGCGCCTGAGCAAGGTCACCGACCAGGCGGTCAACATCGACGCGTCGGTGGGCGAGTTCATGACCAAGTTCTTCGTCGCGCTGCTGGTGGTGATGCTGGTGTGCTTCGTCAGCATGGGCTGGCGCGTGGGTATCGTGGTGGCGGCAGCGGTGCCGCTGACACTGGCGGCGGTGTTCGTGGTGATGCTGGCCACCGGCAAGAATTTCGACCGCATCACGCTGGGCTCGTTGATCCTGGCGCTGGGGCTGTTGGTCGACGACGCCATCATCGCGATCGAGATGATGGTGGTGAAAATGGAAGAGGGCTACAGCCGTGTCGCCGCATCGGCCTATGCGTGGAGCCACACCGCTGCGCCGATGTTGTCCGGTACGTTGGTGACGGCGGTCGGCTTCATGCCGAACGGGTTTGCCGCTTCCACCGCCGGCGAATACACCAGCAACATGTTCTGGATCGTGGGGATCGCGTTGATCGTGTCGTGGGTGGTGGCGGTGGTGTTCACGCCCTACCTGGGCGTCAAGATGCTGCCCGACCTGAAGAAGATCGAAGGCGGCCACGCCGCGATGTACGACACGCCGCGCTACAACCGCTTCCGCACTGCGCTGGAGCGTGTCATCGCACGCAAGTGGTTGGTCGCCGGCTCGGTAATCGGGTTGTTCGTGCTCGCGATTCTTGGCATGGGCATCGTCAAGAAGCAGTTCTTCCCGATCTCCGATCGTCCCGAAGTGCTGGTCGAAGTGCAACTGCCGTACGGCACCTCGATCACCCAGACCAGTGCCGCCACCGCCAAGCTGGAAGCCTGGCTTGCCAAGCAGGACGAAGCGAAGATTGTCACCGCGTATATCGGGCAGGGCGCGCCGCGCTTCTTCCTGGCAATGGGCCCGGAGTTGCCGGATCCCTCCTTTGCCAAAATCGTGGTGCGCACCGACAACCCGCACGAACGCGATGCATTGAAGCTGCGCATGCGCAAGGCCGTCTCCGAAGGCCTGGCACCGGAGGCGCGCGTGCGTGTGACCCAACTGACCTTCGGCCCGTACTCGCAGTTTCCGGTGGCGTACCGGGTCAGTGGTGCCGACCCGCAGGTGTTGCGCGGTATCGCCGCGCAGGTCAAGCAGGTCCTGCAGGACAGCCCGATGCTGCGCACCGTCAACACCGACTGGGGCACCCGCACACCAACGCTGCATTTCACCCTGGAGCAGGATCGTCTGCAGGCAGTGGGGCTGACCTCGAGCGCAGTCGCTCAGCAGCTGCAGTTCCTGCTCAGCGGTGTGCCGATCACGCTGGTGCGCGAAGATATTCGCAGCGTGCAGGTGGTGGCGCGTTCGGCCGGCGAGACGCGTTTTGATCCGGCACGCATCGCCGATTTCACCCTGGCCGGTGCCAATGGCCAACGCGTGCCGCTGTCGCAGGTAGGCAGCATGGATGTGCGGATGGAAGAGCCGATCCTGCGCCGCCGCGATCGTGTGCCGACGATCACGGTGGGCGGCGATGTCGACGACCAACTGCAGCCGCCGGATGTCTCGGCTGCGATCACCAAGCAGTTGCAGCCGATCATCGACAAACTGCCCAGCGGATATCAGATCAAGGAGGCCGGTTCCATTGAGGAGTCCGGCAAGGCGACTGCCGCGATGCTGCCGTTGTTCCCGATCATGCTGGCGGTCACCTTGATCATCATCATCCTGCAGGTGCGCTCGATGTCGGCGATGGTGATGGTGTTTCTGACCAGCCCGCTGGGCCTGATCGGCGTGGTGCCGACCTTGATCCTGTTCCAGCAACCCTTCGGCATCAATGCGCTGGTGGGCTTGATTGCGCTCTCGGGCATCTTGATGCGCAACACGCTGATCCTGATCGGTCAGATTCATCACAACGAGGCTGAGGGCCTGGACCCGTTCCACGCCCTGGTGGAAGCCACCGTGCAGCGTGCCAGGCCGGTGATCCTGACCGCGCTGGCCGCGATCCTGGCGTTCATCCCGCTCACGCACTCGGTGTTCTGGGGCACGCTGGCCTACACGCTGATCGGCGGCACGCTGGCCGGCACGATCCTGACCCTGGTGTTCCTGCCGGCGATGTATTCGATCTGGTTCAAGATCCGGCCGGAGAACAGCGGCGCACCGACGCCTGCCAAGCACGCATGAGCTGGGTCTGCGACGGTGGCGAGAGCCCCGTCGCAGAGATCGCGTGGCAGTGTCGTTCGCGCGATTCCCACTCCACTGCCATTGCAGCGTTGCAGCGGCGCGGTGTCTCAGCGGATTGACCGAGCTTTGGCCCGAAGGCCAGGACTGGCGCGCGTCGGGGAGGTTCCCGGCTTCGGTCGCAGTGCAGGCCCGAATCCCGCCCGGACAGCCGCCGATTCACCCAGAACGGCCGGGTGGCCTCACAATAGGCGGCCAGTTCCTAACCGATGTCGCCATGCGCAAGACCTACCAGCTCAACCTCGAAGGCAAGAACCGCGATCGTCTGCTGGAGTCCAGCAAGAACGATATCCGCAAGTACATCCGCCGCGAGCGCCGCAAGGACTTGCCGGAAGGCGCGGATTATTGGGACTTCGACATGCGCTTCGGGGTGGACGAGGCCAGCGCCGCGCCGCTGCCGCCGGCCGAGCTGATCCGCTCGATCAATGCGCTCACCAGCGAAGGTGGCGAGCAGTTCTTTGTGGAAATCCTGCGCAAGCCCGGCAAGCGCATCCCGCGCGTGGATGGCGATAGCGGCATGGGCGGCGAGCTGGATTTCGAGCAGGACTGAGTCTTTGCCGCACAGACGTGGCGGTGGATTGCCGCTGCGTGGGCAAGATTTTGCTTGGGCGTGATCAGTAATGCGGGTGGCCGTCACCGCGTGTTGCCTCAGCGGATCTAAAGACAGATCGCGTGGTCTACAAGAGGCACGTGTTTGGCAGCAACTGTCGGCTCAGTGCGAAGTCGTAATGCGCAACGCGCCAAAAGTGCGCAAGACGGGTATTGGCGCGTGCTTGACGCTGCCCGGCCTGCGCATGCGCTGCGTGTCTAAGCGCGGTTCCCGCGCCTTGTCCGCGTGACGACGGCGCGTTACACGTAACTCCCCGCTCTCAGTCCGGTTTGCCTGCCTGTGCTGCCGCTGCGCGCAGCTTGTCCTTTTTGCTTGGCCGTTTGCCCTTGATGCCGCCGTTGTCGTCTGGTGCGCGCGTGTCGGTGTTCGGCATTTCCGTCGCAGGCGCATCTGTCACCAGGGTCGGTTCAAAGCCGGTAACCACGCTGGTCGGCACGCGCAGCCCCTGACGTTTTTCGATCAGGCGCCATTGCGGCTGGCTCTCCGCAGAGACGAAGCTGATCGCCACCCCGCTGGCGCCGGCACGCGCGGTGCGGCCGATACGGTGGGTGTAGTCCACGGTCGAACGCGGCAGGTCGTAATTGACCACGGCCGGCAGCGCGTCGATATCGATGCCACGCCCGGCCAGATCGGTGGCCACCAGCACCTGCACCTCGCGCTGCTTGAAGGCGTACAAGGTGCGCTCGCGACGGCCCTGGCTCAACTCGCCATGCAGCGGCTGCGCAGTGATGCCGGTCTTGGTCAGTTTTTCGGCGACCTTGTCGGCGGTGTGCCGGCTGGCGACGAACACCAGCACATGCGACCAGCCATGCTCTTGCAGCAGATGGCGCAGCAGCTGCGTGCGTTGGCCGGCGTCGACGGCGATGGCGCGTTGCTCGATCGCAGGTGCAGCGTCTGGCGTGGCGACAATGGTGATGCGCAGCGGGTCGCGCAGGCGACGCTTGGCCAGCGAGGCGATGCCGGGCGGAAAGGTGGCCGAAAACAGCACGCTTTGGCGCTGCGCCGGCAATAGCGCCAGGATGCGATCGAGCTCGGTGCCGAAGCCCAGCTCCAGCAGGCGGTCGGCTTCGTCCAGCACCAGCGTGGCGACCTCGCTCAGGCGCAGCGCGTTGTGATCGACCAGATCCAGCAGCCGGCCGGGCGTGGCCACCACGATGTCGGCACCACCGCGCAGGGCAAGCAGCTGCGGATTGATCGAACTGCCCCCGGTCGCCGCAACGATCTTGAGCCGGCGCGGCAGATGCGCCGCCAGCTGATGCAGCGTGTCTTTGACCTGCGCGGCGAGTTCGCGCGTGGGCACCAGCACCAGCGCGCCGAGCACGCGCGGTGCAATGTCCGGGGCGAGACAGCGTTGCTGCAGCAGCGGCAGCGCATAGGCCAGCGTCTTGCCCGAGCCGGTCTGCGCCATCGCGATCAGATCGCGGCCCTGCAGCATCGGCGGAATGGCCTGCTGCTGGATCGGCGTGGGCGTGTGGTGACCGGCGCGGGTCAGCGCGGTGTCGAAGAACGGCTGCAGCTGCGGCGACAGCGAGAGATGGGCAAATGACATGCGCCGATTATCCAGGCATTCGCATTGCAATGGTCGGTAGCGCGTCATGCTAAACGCCGATCTCGTCGAGGCGCGGTGCCCTCACCGCTTGCGGGACACGCCGCAAGTACGTCCCTGTAGGCTCGGTGGCGGCATCCATGCCGCCACACGGTCCCGCAATCGGCGAGGACACCGCACCAGACAGTTTGCTGATTGCTTTGCTGAAAGCCATGCACACCGACCATCTCGACTGGTCCTTGCCCGCCCACCATCGCGGGACCTTACGCGGCATGGATGCCGCGTAAGAGCCTACATGGACGTATTTGCGGCGTGTCCCGCGATGGTGGGCGGGCAAGGACCCTGCAGCCAAGCCGCAGATCAGCCGCTCTGCAAGTGATCTATCCGCACTGTCCAACCACTCCAAGACAAGAGAAGACAATCGAAATGTCGAGTCGTAGCGCCATTTAGATGTCGTCAAAAAGCTTGGATAGTCGAGCGCGCGGTGCCTTTTGAGGACACTCCGTGAATCCGTCGGTGCAAGCTCGGTGGCGGCATCCATGCCGCACACGGTCCCAGAATCGGTGAGGACATCGCACCAGCCAACGTGGTCGTGTGCTGATGGGAATCACAAAGCCGGCTGCGCCCACCTGCCGATGAGTGAGTGGTTTTATGAGCTGCGCTCAGTTGGCCAACGCCAGATCGTCCAGCAGTGCACGCAGGAAACGTGCGGCTTCGCCGCCGGTAGCGGCGCGGTGGTCGAAGGTCAGCGACAGCGGCATCACCTTGTGGGTTTCCACACCGCCCATCACCGGGGTGAGCTGGTAGCGCGCGCGGCCGGCGGCGACGATGGCCACGCACGGCGGCACCACCACCGGGGTCGCGTAGCGGCCGGCGAACATGCCGAAGTTGGATAGCGAGATGGTGTAGCCGCTGAGCTCGGAGGCGGCAATGCTGCGATTTTCCACCTGCTGGCGCAGCCGGTTGACGCTCTCGCGAATGCCGTGCGCGTCCAGCATGTCGGCATTGCGCAGCGCCGGCACGAACAGGCCTTCTTCGGTGTCCACAGCAATGCCGATATCCACCTGCGTGTGCAGGGTGCGGCTGAGTGCCTCGCCGTCGAACCAGGCGTTGAGCGCGGGCACCGCCTGACAGGCGCGCACGATGCCACGCACCAGGCGCACGGTGACGTCGTTGCCGGGTTGCCATGCGTGGATGTCGGCATCGTCGTTGAGCGTGGTGGGCACCACCTTGCTGTGCGCATCGGCCATCACGCGCGCCATGTTGCGGCGCACGCCCTTGAGCTGCTCCGGCTGGCCTTTGGCGACCACGCTGGGTGATTGCGTGCGCATGGGTTTGCCGCTGGCAGACAGCGCTGAACGTTGTTGCGCATCGCTCGCTGCAGCGTTTGCTGCCTGCGTGTTTGCAGCGGCGTGTTGCGCGCCTGCATTCGCGTTATTGCCATTGATCGGCGTGACCGAGGCAGTCGCACGCGCCGCAGACATCGGCGCACTTCCGGCCGCAGCGGCCTGCTTTACATCGGCCATCGTGACCGTGCCATCCGGGCCGGTGGCGCGTACCTGCGCCAGATCGACGCGCAGCTTGCGGGCGAGTGCACGCACGGCCGGCATGGCACGCACGCCGCCGACTGCAATGGCCTGTTCGCTTTGCACGGCATTGGAACTTTGCATCGCGCCGACCACGGTGCCGGCGTCATCGCGGTCGCTCTCGCCGTTGCCATTGGAATCGGCATCGGCGATCTCGCCGCCGTTATCGGAAGCGACCACGCGCGCCGTGTTGCCGGCGGCGCTGTCGCCGGTGCTGGGCGTGTGCGTTGGCGCAGGGCCATGCGAGTGACCGGTGTCCTGACCATCGGCGCGCTGCGGCTGCGAGGCATCCAGCGCAAACTGCGCCAGCACCGCGCCGGTGACGATGATATCGCCGGCCGCACCGGCGAGTTTGGTCACGGTGCCGGAGAACGGCGAGGGCACCTCGACCACCGCCTTGGCGGTCTCCATCGAGACCAGCGGGTCGTCCAGGCGCACGCTGTCGCCTTCCTTGACGAACCATTCCACGATGGTGGCGTCGGGCAGGCCTTCGCCCAGATCGGGCAGGTGGAAATTCTTGGCTTGGCTCATGGCAGATTCTCTTGCGCCGCAGGCAGCGGCGGCGTGGTGTCGTCGAGGAGTTCGAGGTCGGCAGCCGGCAGCCAGCCCTGCGTGCCATCGGCACGCTCGGACCACCACCAACCGCCATGTTCGTGATGCAGCAACACGTCCTCGCCCTGCATGGCAACGAGTTCGCGTGCGTCGTAATCGCGCAGGGCTTCGGCCAGGCCGTCGCCCAAGGGGCGCAGCCACGCCACCGGCGCCCAGCCGGCATGACCTTGCCCGGTGTTGACCCAGGCAAAGGCCGGCCATTCTTCATCGCGCACGCCGATCGCCACTTGCTGGCCGGCGTGGAAGCGAATCGGGTTGGCGACTCTGGCGTGGTGGTCGCAGAGCAGGCGGGCGCGCATGTCAGCCGGCGGCCACCGCGCGACGGGCGGCGGTGACGATGCGCTCCACGCTCGGCAGGTACTTCATCTCCAGCCGGAACAGCGGGATATGCGTGTCGTAACCGGTAACGCGTTCGACCGGCGCGAGCAGGTCGTACATGGATTTTTCCGCCAGCTGCGCGGCGATCTCGGCACCGAAGCCGGCAGTGCGCGGGGCTTCCTGCACGATCACGCAGCGGCCGGTTTTTGCGACCGATTCGGCAATGGTGTCGAAGTCCAGCGGGCGCAACGTGGCCACGTCGATCACTTCGGCGCTGATGCCTTCGCCGGCGAGTTTGTCGGCCGCTTCCAGCGCTTCTTTCACCTGCGCGCCCCAGGTGACCAGGGTGACGTCGGTACCGTCGCGCAGCACGAAGCACACATCCAGCGGCAGCGCTTCGCCATCGTTGGCGACCACTTCCTTGTACTGGCGATAGATGCGCTTGGGCTCCATGTAGATCACCGGATCCGGGTCGCGGATCGCAGCCAGCAACAGGCCGTAGGCGCGCTGCGGCGAAGACGGCAACACCACGCGCAAACCGGGCACGTTGGTGAAGATGGCTTCGTTGGCTTCGCTGTGGTGTTCCGGCGCGCGGATGCCGCCGCCCCACGGCACGCGCAACACCATCGGGCAATGCAGGCGCCCGCGGGTGCGGTTGCGCAGGCGTGCGGCGTGGCAGATCAGGTGATCGACCATGGGATACACGAAGCCGTCGAACTGCGCTTCGGCCACCGGCTTCATGCCTTGCGCGGCCAGGCCAACGCTCAGCCCGGCGATGGTGGTTTCGTCCAATGGCGTGTCCAGCACGCGCGCACTGCCGAAGCGCTGCTGCAGGCCGGCGGTGGCGCGGAACACGCCGCCGTTGACGCCCACATCCTCGCCCAGCACCAGCACCGCAGGGTCGTGTTCCAGCTCCCAGGCCAGCGCCTGGGTGATGGCTTCGATCAGGGTGATGGGCGAACTCATGGCAGTCTCTCCGCGCGTGGCTGCGGCGTTGTAAGGCGCACTGGCCTGCTGGGTGGCGGCGATGTGCGAATGGGTGTGCTCATCCATGACGGGCCTCCAGCGCCATCACTTCGGCACGCTGGGCCAGCAACTCGGCCGGCGGGTCGCCGTAGAGATAATCGAACATCGCTTCGACCGGCTGCACCGGGGTGTTGAGATAGGCGTTGACCTCTTCGTCCACGCGCGCGCCGCACTCGGTTTTCCAGGCGGCTTCCTGTGCGTCGTCCCACAGGCCTTGCGCGGTGAGATAGCGGCGCAGGCGCAGCAGCGGTTCGCGCGCCCAGCCCTGCTTGACCTCTTCTTCGCCGCGGTAGCGCCGCGCATCGTCGGCGGTGGTGTGGTCGGACAGGCGATAGGTCAGGAATTCGATCACCGTGCCGCCGTCGCCGGCCAGTGCACGCACGCGTGCCTGCCGCATCGCTTCGAGCACGGCAACCAGATCGTTGCCATCCACCTGCAGGCAATGCAGGCCGCCGGCCAGGCCTTTCTGCGCCAGCGTCTGCGCACCGGTCTGCGCCGAGCGCGGTACCGAGATCGCCCAGCCGTTGTTGATCACGCACAGGATCAGCGGCAGCTTGTAGGCGCCGGCCGAATTGAGCGCTGCGTAGAAGTCGGTTTTGGAACTGCCGCCATCGCCGCAGCAGGCCACCGCGACCTGCGGCTTGCCCTGCAGCTTGAACGACAACGCGGAGCCGGCCGCATGCAGGCACTGGGTGGAAATCGGCACGCAGATCGGGAAGTCGATCGCCGCATCGGCATCGCGCGGATAGTCGCTGCCGCGCTCGTCGCCGCCCCAGTACAGCAATACATCGCGCGGGCGAACGCCGCGTTCGAACATGGTGCCGTACTCGCGGTAGCTGGGCGCGAACACATCGCCGCGGCGCATCGACGCACCGATGCCCACATGCGTGGCTTCGTGGCCTAGCGAGGCGGCGTAGGTGCCCAGCTTGCCGGTGCGCTGCAAGGCGACCGATTTGCTGTCGAAGGTGCGCACGAACAGCATGCGCTTGAACAGGGCGAGCAACTGTTGCGGATTGGCGGCATCGGCCGGCAGGTCGTCGCGGACCCATTGGCCGTCCGCGTCCATGTATTGCAGATATTCGATCTCGAACTGCGCGGCTACGCTCATTGCGGCGACACCTTCACCAAGAAGTTTCAAATGATATGAGTTGCGATGTTAAGGACCACGCAGCAAAAGGCTGTCCTGCACCGCAGCACACAATGATGCTGGGTTGCACAAAAAAAAGGGCGCGGACTAGGCCGCGCCCTTTGTTGCAGTTCAAACTGCGACGTGTTGCACTGCGATCAGCGGCGGCCAGCGCCTCCACCGATCGGAGTGACGATCAGCGCAGCATTGTCGGCCGGGTTGGCATCGGGCGAGATCGAACTGGCACTTGCCTGCACCCGCACCGCGCCTTCAACCGGGATCGGCTTGGCCGCCACGGTCAGCTGGAACGCGGCCTGCGCGCCCGGCTGCAGTGCCGCGGCGGTGCTGCAGACGAAGATCGCGCTGCGCAACGACTGCAATTGCTTGGCACACCGCCAGCCGCTGGGCGGCACCAGCAGCGACAACGCCGACACCGTATTGCCCTCGATGCGCACATTGACGCCGGTGGCCGGTGCGTTGCCGCGGTTGTCCAGCAATACCCGGTAAGTGGCGTTGAAGGCGGTGGTCGGCAGCGTGGCGGGGCCTTCCAGACGCACTGCCAGATCGCTGCGCAGGCGTGGCTGCACTGCCACTGCGGCGGTGTCGGTGTTGTTGTCCGGCTGCGGGTCGGGCGTTTGCGAGGCAACCGAAGCGGCCAGGGTGAGGGTGCGTCCGGCCAGTTCCGCGCCAGCTTCAACCTCCACTGCGAAGCGCTGTGCATTGCCGGATGCCAGCGAGGCGATGGTGCAGGTGACCACCGTCTGGGTGCCGGTTTCCGGCGGTTGGCAGCTCCAGCCCGGTGCGGCGGTGACGCGTGGGCTCACCGCGGCATCGAAGGCCAGTGCTACCGCTGCAAACGCTGCGTTGTCGGGTCCACGGTTCTCCACATCCACACTGAAGTCGATACGCTCGCCTTCGGTGACTTGCGCGCGTGCGGCGTTCACCACCACGCCCAGGTCGGCGCGCAACGCTGGCGTCATGCGCAACAGCACGATGGTGGGATCGTGATCTGAAAGACGCGTAGGCGTGTTGGCATCGTTGCGCGCGGTGCCGGGGAAATCGGCATTGATGCGCGCGTGGCCCACCGACAACGCGGCGATGTTCGGTGCACGCATCAGCGCCTCGTTGGCGATGATGTGATCCAGCGATTGCACGTTGCCGTCGAAGGCGTACGAGTAACTCTGATCGGGCGTGTTGAACCAAGTCAGGTCGGTGTAGTCCGGGTTGACCAGATCCACGCCATCGCCGTTCACCACGGTCTGCGCATCCGGCGCCGGCCTGCCGGTGACGGTGCCCATCGCATCCACATAGCCGTCGTTGAACTCGAAGGCGTTGAAGTCACCCATCACCAGCACCTGTTCGGCCGGGTCGAGCTGCTGACGCGTCTGCAGTAGACGCGCCAGATACTCGGCCTGGGCCTGGCGCTTGGCGCGGATGCGGGTGCCGCCGGCATCGTCGGTCTCGGCGCCGTTGAGCGAGCGTTGATGCACCACGATGGCGGTCAGCGGCAGCACGCGGCCATCGGCCTGGTGCACCTTGGCGGTGAGCACCAGCGGCGGGCGATCGTTGAGCAGGCTCACGCCGCCACTCGGCTCGGTCCAGGTGGTGGTCTTGCCTTCCTGGGCGATGGACACCACTTCCACGCGCGGCACGCCGGCCGACACCGCGCCGGTCTTGACCAGGAAGCCGACATCGATACCGCCGACGTCATTGCCTTCCTGCAGATAGGCCACGTATTGCGGATCCGGCTGGCCGGCTGCCACCGCATCGGTGTTGATGCGGGCAGCCAGCGTCTGCAGCACGCTGATGTTTTCCACTTCCACCGTGCCCAGGATGTCGGGCGTGTGCAGGTAGTTGCGGATCGCCAGCGAGGCCTTGTTGAGGCGGGCCTGGAACGCGGCCGGGGTGAGCACCGGTTCGCCGATCGCCGGGTCGTTCTGGTCGTCGAAGAAACGCTCCATGTTGTAGGTGGCCACGGCCACATCGTCGGCCTGCGGCCTCGGCGCCGGGCGCGGTTGGTCGGCACCGTTGCAGTTCACCTGCGGGGTGCGTTCCGGATACAGCGTGTAGCGGCGGAAGCTGTAATCCAGCGGGCCGGTGACATCCAGCACGACGCAACCGGACGCCAGATCCAGCCGCTCGGCGCCCACGCCGGCACTGCCGACCGCGATCACTTCCGGGTTGGTGTTCCAGCGCGGCACCCCAGCGGGCGAGCCGGCCGGCAGCGGGTCGGGCAGTTGCACGCCCGGCTCGCGAAAGGCGCGCGGCACACCGGTGACCACGGCATGGAACACGCCATTGCTGGTGGCAGTGGCGCTGGTCTCGTTGACGCTGCCGCCGGTGGGCGCATTGACGGTGAGGCTGGCGGCGGTGACGCGCATGCCCTCCAGCGCTTCGAGCTGGTCGTAGGCGCCGTTCGGGTTGGGGAAGTTCGCGCTCAACGCCACCGGCATCGGCAACGGGTTGCCGGTGGAATCCAGCAACACGGTCAAGCTGCCGCCGATCTCGGTCAATGGCGGCTGGGTCGGGTCGGCGGTGGGCACGTATTCGATCACCGTGCCTTGTACGCGCACCCGGTTGCCGATGGCAGCGGCGTCCGGCGGGGCGCTGCCGGTGTAGACGTAGACGCCTTCGGACGTGGTCGGGTCGCCATCGGTTTCGGCATCCGCTGCCTGCAGGAAGAAGCCGGCGCTGCGGCGGGCAGTCACGATGCCCGAGGTGGCGACCACCTGGCCTTCCAGCGGCGAACGCGCACCCTTGCCCTGGATGGCGTGGATCGGCAGCAGGCTGAAGTCGTCGTTGAGGATGGTGCCGGTGGCGCTCAGCGTGGCCGGCAGCGCGCCGGTGAGGCCGCTGATCTGCAGCGCAAAGGTCTCATCGGGCTCGGGGGTGGTGTCGCCCAGCACGTCCACCGCGATAGTGGCGCTGCGTTCGCCGGCGGCAATCTGCACGCTGGTTGCAGGCAAGGCCACGTAGTCGCTACCAGCCACAGCGGTGCCATTGGCGGTGGCGGCGGTGAAGCGCACACCGCCCGCACCGGCTGGCTGGCTCAAGCTCAGCGTGAACACGAAGCTGCGGCTGCCGCTATTGCCTTCGGCCTGGCTGACATCAGCCAGCGTGGCGATCGGCTGGCCGCCGCCGCTGCACAGGCGTGCGCCGCTGGCGCTATTGCGCGGGGCCGGCGCGCCGGTGGCGAAATCGGCCGCGTTGTTGTCGGTATCGGTGCAGCCTTCGCCGCCGCGCAGCACCGCCAGCGTATTGCTGGGGGCCGGCGTGGGTGCATTGCCTTCGGCGCAGCTGGCATTGCTGCCGTAGCCGACCAGGTCGGCATTGCCGGTGGGGCAGGCGCCGCTCAACGCGGCAGCCGTGCTGCTCAGTGCCACCTTGCCGGCGGTACCGCTCATGGCGGTGGTGCCGGTGGCATCGGGCGTGGGCAGCGCAACGCTGCCGCCGCTGCCATCGGCCTGCTTGACCAGGTAATAGCCGCCGGCCGGCACGTTGCCCGCCAATGGCGTGACCTGCCAGCTGCTGCCGGCGGCCGAGGCGTATTGCACCGACCAGCCGTCCAGGCTGACCGTGGTGCTGCCGGTGTTGTGCAGCTCGATGAAATCGCTGCGGAAGGTGGCACCGCTGTTGCCGCCACCGCCGTAGACCTGGCTGATGACAACCTGGGCATTGGCGTGGCCGGCAACCGCCAGCGCACAGAAAAGTAAGGCTGCACGACGCTGCAACACATGCATGAGATGAGAGTCCCCTGGTCCTTGAGACGTGAAACGCTCCCCTGGTCCGGCCACGTCCCTGGCCGGCAGCGCCGTTTGATTCTGCATGAATTTGCAGGCTTAGGTTGACCATATGGTTACACCGGCGCAGTGGCTGCGACTGCGCGGCCGGCGGCCCCATCCAATCCCGACTCTCGATTCCCCAATCCCGATTCCCGATCCGGCTGCCAACCCGTCGCCAGCGCGCTACCCTGGCCGACCCCATCGTCAGCGCTACGCCATGCCCGTCGACAAGAACCTGCGTGACCTGGAACCCGGCATCCACACCGATCTGGAGGGGCGGCTGACCTACGGCGGTTATCTGCGGCTGGACCAGTTGCTCTCCGCGCAGCAGCCCTTGTCCGAGCCGGCGCATCACGACGAGATGCTCTTCATCATCCAGCACCAGACCTCCGAGCTGTGGCTGAAGCTGCTGGCGCATGAGCTGCGCGCGGCGATGGTGCATCTGCAAAACGATCAGGTCTGGCAGTGCCGCAAGGTGCTGGCGCGCAGCAAACAGGTGCTACGCCAGCTCACCGAACAGTGGTCGGTGCTGGAAACGCTCACCCCGAGCGAGTACATGGGGTTTCGCGATGTGCTGGGCCCTTCTTCCGGCTTCCAGTCGCTGCAGTACCGCTATATCGAGTTCCTGCTCGGCAACAAGAACCCGCAGATGCTGCAGGTGTTCGCGTACGACCCGCAGGGCCAGGCGCGGCTGCGCGAGGTGCTGGAAGCGCCCAGCCTCTACGAGGAATTCCTGCGCTATCTGGCGCGTTTCGGGCATGCGATTCCGCAGCAGTACCAGGCGCGCGACTGGACCGCCGCGCATGTGGCCGACGATGCATTGCGTCCAGTGTTTGAGCGCATCTACGAAAACACCGACCGCTACTGGCGCGAGTATTCGCTGTGCGAGGACCTGGTGGATGTGGAAACCCAGTTCCAGCTCTGGCGCTTCCGCCATATGCGCACGGTGATGCGGGTGATCGGCTTCAAGCGCGGCACCGGTGGGTCGAGCGGTGTGGGGTTTCTGCAGCAGGCGCTGGCGCTGACGTTTTTCCCGGAGCTGTTCGACGTGCGTACGTCGGTGGGCGTGGAAAACCGCGCTCCGAGTGGTGGTGAGGCTGCGAAGGGTTGAGGAAAGAAGCTGAAGCTGGCAGAGCTGACGTTGGTCCGCTGGAGCAGAGTCCGGTCGCACGCAAGGCGAGGGGTTGGGGTGAGGGTGCCAGCGTCATCCTGTGCCATCTCCACCAACAAGCTCCCCAATCCAACCCGCCGGCATCGCGCTCCCGAGTCCGGCGAATTTGACGTGAACATGACGTCTAAGTGATCCTCGCGCGTCGCCCAGGGCTCGCCCTGGTGCACCCAGCCATCACTGAATACGCAAGGGACACCTCATGAGCGTTGACGCTACTGCGCCGACTTCCGCTACCACTCCGCCGCAGCCGCCTGCGCCTCCCGAGTTCCCGACACTGCTCGGCCACCCCCGGCCGCTGTGGATGCTGTTCATGACCGAATTCTGGGAACGCTTTGCGTTCTACGGCATTCGTTGGGCGCTGGTGCTGTACATCGTGGCGCAGTTCTTCAACGGCGATGCCACCGGCCAGGCGCCGGCCGGACGCACCTACGGGGCCTATCTCGCGCTGGTATACGCGGCGGCGATCTTCGGCGGCTACGTGGCCGACCGCGTGCTCGGTTACCAACGCTCGATCCTGGTCGGTGCGGCGGTGATGGCCACCGGCCTGTTCCTGATCGCCATTCCCGACCACACCATGTTCGAGATCGGCCTGGCCACCGTGGTGGTGGGCAACGGGTTGTTCAAACCGAACATCTCCACCATGGTCGGCAAGCTGTATTCGGTGGCCGACCCGCGCCGCGACAGCGGTTTCACCATTTTCTATATGGGCATCAACCTCGGCGCGATGATATCGCCGGTGCTCACCCAGTTGCTGGCCGAAAAGGTGTTCGGCACCCAGGCCATGCCGTCTTACAAGATGGTGTTCATGGCCTCCGGTGTGGGCATGCTGATCAGCCTGGTGTGGTTCTGGATCGGCCGCGCGCAGCTCAAGGGCATCGGCGCACCGGCGCCGAACGCGCAGGGCATCGGCCGCGTGTTGATGGTGTTGGTCGGCTGCGTGCTTGCAGTTCCGGTGGTGTACTTCCTGCTCGCGGTCGGCGCGGACGTGTTGCAGATCGTGCTGACCGTGTTGTTCGTCGGTCTGTCGGTGATGCTGTTGGTGGAAGGCATTCGCGAGGGCAAGGTGCAGCGCGATAAGGTGATCGCGATGCTGATCATCTTCGCTTTCAACGTGCTGTTTTGGATGTTCTTCGAACAGGCCGGTAGCTCGTTCACCTTCCTGGCCGACAACATCGTCGACCGCGGCTTTGGTGACTGGACCTTCCCGACCGCCTGGTTCCAGTCGGTGAACTCGATTGCCATCATTACGCTGGCGCCGATCATTGCCTGGATCTGGGTCAAGTCCGGCCGCTTCAATCCCTCGATTCCGCGCAAGTTCGGCCTGGGCCTGTTGTTCAACGGCCTGGCGTTCTTGCTGCTGATGTTTGCGCTGTCGAGCCTGGTCAACGATGCTGGCAAGGTGCCGTTCTGGACCTTGTTCATGGTGTATGTGATCCAGTCGGTAGGCGAGTTGTGCCTGTCGCCGATCGGCCTGTCGATGGTGACCAAGCTGGCGCCGGTGCGCCTGGTCGGTTTCGGCATGGGTGGCTGGTTTTTGTCTACCGGCATCGGCAACAACCTGTCGGGCATTTTTGCCGGGCATGTCAGCGGAAGCGAAGGGATGAGCGTGTCCTCGGCCCTGAGCGGGTATACCTTCGGGTTTTGGGCGCTGCTGGGCGCCGGCGCGGTGCTGTTCCTGATCGCGCCGTTGATCAACAAACTGATGCATGGTGTGAAGTGAGGAGAACCGCAATGCCGATGAAATCCACTGTCTGTGGCCCGCTGCTGGCGGGCGTGCTTTTCACAAGCTTGTTGAGCGCCTGCGGGCAGCCCAGCGAGCAGCAGGAGGCGCCACGGCCGCTGGACACCTCGATGCAGAAGCCGCCCAGCGCCGATCCCAGCCAGCCGGTGTCGTCGGGCAATACGCCCACCGCTGCAGATATTGCCGCCGCCGCTGCGCTCAACGCGCAATACGACCCCTCGCGCGATCCGGCCGCAGATCTGGAGACCGCCAAGGTCGAGGCCAAGCGCGGTGGCAAGCGCATCGTGCTCAACGTCGGCAATGCGGCCTGCGAGCCGTGCAAGGCGCTGGACGAGCTGATGGGCGGCGATGCCGAGCTACGCAGCTTCCGCGATGCGCACTTTGTGGTGGTCAAGGTCAACCGCGATGCGGCCAACGAGAACGCCGCCTTCCTGTCGCAGTTCGCGCAACTCAACGACTACCCGTCGCTGCTGGTGCTGGATAACGACGGCAAGCCGCTGACCCTGCAGTCCGGCCCGGAGCTGCGCAAGGGCAAGGGCTACGATCGCAAGAAGCTGTTCGACTTCCTCAAGCAGTGGGCGCCGCCGCAGGCGTGATGCTCGCTGCAGCGTCATGCAAACCCCCGCGCTGTGGGTAGCGCTGTTCACTCAGGCCTCTGATCGAGTCTTGGCGACTCGGCGCAGTGCCCAAGCGCAATAAAAAACGGCGCTTCACCGCGAAGGGAAGCGCCGTTTTGTTGACCGAACCGCACGGCCGCGCTGCATGGATTGTGAGTGGTCTGCGCCAACACGCCGATCACTCGCACCGCCTCTCAATCGTGCGAGAGCCTCACTCCTTACCGGCCATGCGCGGCAGCCCATCCTTGGCCAGCCGGTCGATCAGCTTTTCCAGGATCTGCTGTTCCTCGGCGCTGAACACCGACATCAGCCGCTGCTCCATCTCGTTGACCAGCGGGGCGACGGTCTCGTACACCTGGCGTCCGGCCGGCGACAGCGCCAGCATCGAGCGGCGGCGGTCGTCGCCATGGGTTTCGCGGCGGATGAAGCCACGCTCCAGCAGGCGCGCCACGGCGCGGCTCACTGCAACTTTATCCATCGCCGTGCGGTCGGAGACTTCACTTGCCGAGGAACCCGGATACAGCGCCAGGATGGTGATCACCCGCCACTCGGGAATGGCCATCCCGTAACGATCACCGTAGACCTTGGCGATGTTGCTGCTGATGCGGTTGGACAGCACGCTGAGGCGATACGGCAGGAACTGCTCAAGGTTGAGCAGCACAGGATGTTGCGGCGGAATGGGGGCGTCGAGATCGCTCATGTTGCACTGTGTCTTGATTTTGGTTTCATTTGCAACTACAAACCGTGGGTGGCCTGCACATTCTCGCGGGTCTTCTGCCACCCCGCATAGCCCTGCGGATGGCCCAGCGTGGAGAAACGACGATGAATGCACAACCGAACACCCCCATCAGCCGCCCCGATCCCGGCATGCAGGTCACCACCTTCGACAATCCGATGGGGATCGACGGGTTCGAATTCGTCGAATTTGCCGCACCCGCCGGCCAGGTGGCGCAGCTGCACGACTACTTTCGCAAGATGGGCTTCAGCCCGGTGCTGCGTCACCGCAGCCGCGCCATTACCGTCTATCGCCAGGGCGGGGTCAACTTCCTGCTCAACGAAGATCCCGATTCGTTTGCCGCCGATTTCGCCGCTGCGCATGGCCCGAGCGCCTGCGGCTTTGCGATCCGCTTCCGCACCCCGGCCGAGACCGTGCTGCAGACCGTGCTCGGCAATGGCGGCGAAGCGGTGCAGGACAAGGCAGAAACGCGCGCAGTGCCGGCGCCGGTGGTCAAGGGCATCGGCGATTGCATGCTGTATCTGGTTGACCGCTATGGCGATGCGGGCAGCATCTACGACGCCGACTACGAGCCGATTCCGGGCGCCGACCAGCACCCAGCCGGCTTCGGGCTGACCTTCATCGACCACCTGACCCACAATCTGTACTTCGGCAACATGCAGCGCTGGTCGGACTATTACGAGCGCCTGTTCAACTTCCGCGAGATCCGCTATTTCGACATCAAGGGTGCCAAGACCGGGCTGGTGTCCAAGGCGATGACCGCGCCGGACGGCATCGTGCGCATTCCGCTCAACGAGTCCTCCGACCCCAAGAGCCAGATCAACGAGTATCTGGACGCCTATCAGGGCGAAGGCATCCAGCACATCGCCTGCTTCACCGACGACATCTACACCAGCGTGGAAAAGATGCGCGAGGCGGGCGTGAGCTTTCTCGACACGCCGGACACCTATTTCGACGTGGTGGACCTGCGCATTCCCGACCACGGCGAGGACGTCGCACGCCTGCGTCGCAACAAGATCCTGATCGATGCCGATGTGGACACCAAGCAGCGCAAGTTGCTGCAGATCTTCACCACCAACTGCATCGGCCCGATCTTCTTCGAGATCATCCAGCGCAAGGGCAATGAGGGCTTTGGCGAAGGCAATTTCCAGGCGCTGTTCGAGAGCATCGAGCGCGATCAGATGAAGCGTGGGGTGCTGTAAGTCTGGGATTGGTGATTCGCTATTCGGGATTTGTGGTTGGTGCCATTAATTGCGTCGGTGCGGGTTTGAGTGGCACTCGTTGTGATGCCGAACGCCGCAGCTTGTTAAGTCAGGCGCAGCTTTGGTATGGATCAGGCGAATTACGCAGACAAGTCGCATGTAGCAGCCAATTGCGCGCGCGCCAAGCAACGCATGTGTCTGACAACACAGAGTGATGAAAACGTACGTTGCTGAAGCCCCTCTCCCCACGGGAGAGGGGTTGGGGTGAGGGTACGGTGGAACGATGAAAATCAAACCACCATTACCCACCGTCGCACTCACCAACGCGCGTGCGTTACGCACGGAGATGACAGACGCAGAGCGCGCACTTTGGCGCTGTCTACGCAGCAATCAGCTACAAGGTTTCAAGTTCAGACGTCAGCATCCGATTCCGCCGTACATCGCAGATTTTTGTTGTATCGATGCGGCGTTGGTTGTTGAACTGGATGGATCGCAGCACCAAGCATCCAGCGATCAGGCAAGGACGCGGTGGCTGCAATCGAAGGGATGGACAGTGCTGCGCTTCTGGAACAACGATGTGTTGTTTTCGCTGGATGCGGTGGTTGAGACGATCTGCAAGATGGTCGCTACGCCGTACCCTCACCCCAACCCCTCTCCCGGTGGGAGAGGGGCTTAATTCCAGCCCCTGTGGGGGCCAGTCCGGACGCACCCATGCACAACGACCAGCGTTACATGACCGGCTTCGGCAATGAATTCGCCAGCGAGGCAGTAGCCGACACCTTGCCGGTCGGCCAGAACTCGCCGCAGCGGGTGGCGCACGGGTTGTACGCCGAACAGTTGTCCGGCACGGCGTTTACTGCGCCGCGCGGCGAAAACCGGCGTAGCTGGCTGTATCGCATCCGCCCGGCGGCGGTGCATGGCGCGTTCTCGTTGATCGAGCAATCCGCCTTCCACAACGACTTCGGCAGCGGCCCGGTGCCACCGGACCAGCTGCGTTGGAGCCCATTGCCCTTGCCGTCCACGCCGACCGATTTCATCGATGGCCTGTACACGATGGCCGGCAATGGCGGGCCGGAGGCGATGTCCGGTGTTGCCGTGCATCTGTATGCGGCCAATGCCTCCATGCGCGATCGCTTCTTCTACGATGCCGATGGCGAGCTGTTGCTGGTGCCGCAACTCGGCCGCCTGCGTATCCACACCGAGCTGGGCGTGCTGGAGCTGGAGCCGCAGCAGATCGGGGTGATACCGCGCGGTGTGCGGTTTCGTGTCGAGCTGCCCGATGGCAGTGCACGCGGCTATGTCTGCGAGAACTTCGGCGGCCTGCTGCGCTTGCCGGACCTTGGGCCGATCGGCTCGAACGGGCTGGCCAACGCGCGTGATTTCGAAACACCGCATGCCGCCTACGAACAGCGCGAAGGTGCGTTCGAACTGGTGGCCAAATTCCAGGGCCATCTGTGGCGCGCAGACATCGATCACTCGCCGCTGGACGTGGTGGCCTGGCATGGCAACTACGCGCCGTATCGCTATGATCTGCGCCGCTTCAACGCCATCGGCTCGATCAGCTTCGATCATCCGGACCCCAGCATCTTCACCGTGCTGACCTCGCCCAGCGACACGCATGGCACCGCGAACATGGATTTTGCGATCTTCCCGCCGCGCTGGCTGGTGGCGCAGCACACCTTTCGCCCACCGTGGTTCCATCGCAATGTGGCCAGCGAGTTCATGGGCTTGGTGCACGGCGTCTACGACGCCAAGGCCGATGGCTTTGCGCCGGGTGGCGCGTCGCTACACAACTGCATGAGCGGTCACGGCCCGGACGCGCCAACCTTCGACAAGGCCTCGCATGCCGATCTCGCACGCCCTGATGTGATCACCGAAACCATGGCCTTCATGTTCGAGACGCGTGCGGTATTGCGTCCTACCGGGCAAGCGTTGCAGGCGGCGCATCGACAGGGCGATTATCAGCAGTGCTGGTCGGGCTTGCGTGCGGCCTTTCAGCCACCGTCCTCGGAATGATGCGGTGTCAGAGCGGCTGATAAGACGCCGCGAGCGCTCGGCAGGCGGGTGCGGGTAGCGCGCGAGACTCTCGCCCTCCCGGTCGCGCCGTTGTAGCGTGCGCTGGACGGCGTTTCGGTACGGCCAGTGGCGTGGAATCGCTCGCCTTGCTGGACAAAACGGTGCGCACGAAGGGAAGACGCCGCATTGAGCAATGACCGTGCCGGCTGGCGGTGAGCAGCAGTGGTGATGTCGATCGCTTCAGGCCCTTAGCTAGCCCAGGGTGATATCAGGGCGCACCGCTCGCGCTACGCGTCGCTGCTGGATACCGCTGGTGGATCATGCCGCCTGCAACGTATCCGGCAGCAACTCGCCGATGCGTGCACGCACGCGTTCGGCATAGGTTGCCGAGGTGATCTGCGGCAGTTCGCGTAGCGCCTCGGCAATGGCGGCACCGATGGCGTCTTCCGCGCGCGCGGCCTGCAGCTGACGGTGCAATGCGGCAGCGGCGGGATTGCGTTGCAGTTGCAGGATGTCGAGCAGATACAGCCGTGCATTGGTGGCCGCACGCCGCCGCTGACGCTGCAAGTCTTCTTCGGTCTGCTGCGCATCCGCCAGTTGCACGGGCACAGCGGGCGTCGGCTCAGTCGCAGCGGACGTGCCGGGCGCGCTATCCGCGCCTGCACCCGCTTCACCCAGCTGCAGATATCCCATCGCACACAAGGTCTGCACCAGCGTGGCATCATCGCCGCCCAGCAACTGCGCCAGCGTCGCCAGGTCGCGCTGCCCATCGGCCAGGATCAGGGTGCGCCGCTGCAGCAACGTGAGGGGGCTGCGGTGCGACTGCAGCGCGGTGACAGCGAGTTCGGTCTTGCGTGGGGTCATGGCGGCAGTCCTGCGAAGCCGTCAGCGTGACCGCAGCCAATGAAGCGCCGATGACACCGGCAAGACGCAATGGTCACACCGGCAATGGTCACAGCGTTCTGCACATCACCGCGCTGCGCGCTGTGTAGGCTGTCGCGGAGCCATAAGGAACGCACGCATGACATCCAGACTGCTTGGTTTGATGGGCGCACTGCTGTTACTGGCCGGCTGCAACCGCGCCGACGATTCCAAAATCACTGTTGAGGCAGCTAGCGCGGAGCAAGTGCCTGTCACCGCAGCCCCCAACGACCAGCCGCCTGGCGAGGTGCCACCGGCCACCGCGCCCGCCGGCACGTTTCCGCCGCAACTGCGTCAGGACCCGGCCGCACTCGCGCGTCTGGACGGCTACGGCGATCTGCGTCTGGGCATGGAGGCGGCGCAGGTGCGTGCTGCCTGGGGCGGCGACTTGCGCGGCGAAGCGGCAAGCGATGGCGGCTGTTATCTGTTGCGGCCGCAATGGGCCGACGATGCACGCCGTTTCGGTTTCATGTTCGAGGGCGACCACTTCGTGCGCTATCAGACCAGCGAGCCCAAGGAACTCGCACCCGGTGGCGGCAAGGTCGGTATGACAGTGGCGCAGCTGCGCGCGCTGTATCCCGATGGCCTGATCGAGCAGCCGCACAAATACATCCCCGGCGCGCTCAGCTTGCGCTTTGCCGATGCGGCGGCACAGTCGGCGCTGGTGTTCGAAACCGATGCCCAGGGCAGGGTGACCAACTGGCGGGTAGGGCAGCTGCCGCAGGTGGATTATGTCGAAGGCTCTGGCTGAAGCGCTTGCCGGATCGCGTTCGAACGCCTGGTGCCGCTCAGTCGATCACCCGCCTTTCGAGGCCTAAGTTCAACGCCTAGTGCTGCTCCGACTCTGGCCCCAGATGCTGTTTCTCGGTTTGTTCGTTCTCGCCGACATCGCCCTGCACCTGCGGTAATCCTTCCTCGCGCATCTCGCTCTTGTTCGGCACTTCCGGGCGGTTTTCCATCATCAGCGACAGCGCCGCCTTGGCCATCATGTGCGCGCTGATCGGTGCGGTGATGAACAAAAAGACGGTGATCAGCAACTCGCGCGGTTGCGGGTCCACGCCTAAGAACAGGTGATAGCCCACCGATGCCAGCAGCACGCAACCCACCCCCAGGGTGCTGGCCTTGGTCGGCGCATGCAGGCGCTTGAAAAAGTCCGACAGCTTCACCAACCCGAACGCGCCGATCAGGATGAAGAACGTGCCGACCAGCAACAACGCGCTGAGCAGGTATTCGGTCAGGGCGATCATTCGACGATGTCCCGGCGCAAGACGTATTTACTCAGCACCACCGTGCTGCCGAAGCCCAGCATCGCGATCACCAACGCGGCCTCGAAGTAGATCGGCGAATCCAGATACATGCCCAGCAGCATCAGTTCGGCGATGGCGGTGATGGAGAGCGTATCCAACGCAAGAATGCGATCGGGCACGCTCGGCCCGCGCAGCAATCGCCACAGCGCCATCAGCATGGCCAGGCCTACCGCGTGCATGCAGATGACGATGGTCGATTCGATGAACATGTGGCCGGTCATGGAAAGATCTCCATCAGGGGCTTCTCGTAGCGGGTCTTGATCTCGGCGATCAACGCGTCCGGATCGTCCAGATGCAGCACGTGCACCAGCAGATATTTGCGGTCGTCCGAGAGCGCCGCCGACACCGTGCCGGGGGTGAGCGTGATCATGCTGGTCAGCGCGGCGATGCCATGGATGTTGGCGATATCCAGCGGCACCCAGATGAAACCGGGATGGATGCGCGACTCCGGGCCGAGCACCTGGCCGGCCACCTTGATGTTGGAGCGCACGATATCGCCTGCGGCCACCAGCAGCATGCGCGGCACCGAACGTAGTGAACCGATCTGCGCAAACTCGCGGTCCAGTCGTGCCGCGAAGATCGGCACCACCCAGCCCAGCAACAAGCCGAGCACCCACTGCTGCGGCCCGAAGCTGTCGCTGAGCAGCAACCAGAACACGAACACCATCACGCTCAACGGTGCCGATGGGAACATCCGCCGCCGCAGCGGCACACGCGCGCTCATGGTTGCCTCCGTTGCGGTGTGGTGGCACGCACCTGCTCCACATACGCACCGGGGTCGCGCAGCTGCGCGCCGGCCGCATCGGTGTAACGCATCAACGGACCGGCGCCCACCGTCATCGCCACCAGGCCACTGAGCAGCAACACGGTGGCGGCGGTTTCCACCGGACGCATGCGGCCACGCCGTTGCGGTTGCAGCTCCGGCGCATCTTCCACGGCTTCGGGTACGCGCCAGAACAGGCGCACGCCGGCACGCGTCAGGCCGATCACCACCAACAGGCTGCTGCCGAGGATCGCGGCCCAGACCGGCGCGACCAGACCATCGGGCACATGCTGCAGTAACGCCGCCTTGGCCAGGAAGCCGGACAACGGCGGCAGACCGGCCACCGCCACTGCGGCGATCATGAACATCGTGCCGGGCATCCCACGCCGTGGCAGTGGCGCGACCACTTCCTTGCGATCGCTGGCACTACCGCGACGCCGGCGGATCAGATCCGACACCATGAACAAGGCGGCGGCCACGAAGCTGCTATGCGGCAGGTAATACAGCCCCGCACCCAAGGCGCCGGCATCGTCCAGCGAGAACGCGATGAACAAGGTCGCGGCCGAAAACACCACCAGATACGACACCATCACTCGCAGCCGCGATGCCGCCATCACCCCGATGGCGGCCATCACCAGCGTGGCGATACCCAGCCACAGCAGCGCGTGCCGACCGAAGCCCTGCAGTGCGCCGGCACCGGCGCCAAACCACAGCGACGACACCCGCAATGTCGCGTACAGCCCAACCTTGGTCATGATCGCGAACAACGCGGCCACCGCGGCCGGCGCACGCGAGTAGGTTTCCGGCAGCCATAGATACAGCGGCAGCAACGCGGCCTTGCTGCAGAACACCAGCAGCAACAATCCCAATGCAGCTTTGGCCAGCGGCACATCCTGCGCCGGCAACTCGGCGATGCGTTGCGACAGCTCGGCCATGTTGAGCGTGCCGAACACACCGAACAACAAGCCCAGCGCGACCAGGAACAAGGTCGACGCACACACGTTGAACACCACGTAATGCAGGCCCACGCGCATCTGCAAGCCGCGCCCGCCGCTGAGCAGCAGCCCGTAGGAGGCGATCAGCATCACTTCGAAGAACACGAACAGGTTGAAGATGTCGCCGGTCAGGAACGCACCGTTCAAGCCCATCAACTGGAACTGGAACAACGCATGGAAATGTGGCGCGCGGCGGTCCCAGCCGGCACATGCATGCAGCAGACAGGCCGAGCCCAGCATCAAGGTGGTCAACAGCATCCACGCCGACAAGCGGTCGCCCATCAGCACGATGCCGATGCGTGCCGGCCAGTCGCCCAGCAGATACACCAGCACCTCGCCTTCGGCGGCGCGCGCAAACAGTGCGATCACGGACGCAGCCAGCAACACCATGCTGACCCACGCCACCGTGCGCTGTACGCGCGGCCCATAACGACGATGCTCGACAAACAGCGACGCAGACGCACCCAGCATCGGAATCAGTATCGGCAGAATCAGTAGATGATTCATCGCCGCGCCTCGCGCGTGTCCACGCCGGTGGTGGCGTCTTCGTGCGCATCCACATGATCGCTGCCATTGTCGCTGCGGCTGCGGATCGCCAGCACCAGGCTCACCGCAGTCATCGCGAAGGCAATCACGATCGCAGTCAACACCAGCGCCTGCGGCAACGGATCGGTGTAGTGCATCAGATCGGCGGGCACGTCGTCGCGCAACACCGGTGCCTGACCGCTACGCACGCGCCCACCGGCGAAGATCAGCAGGTTGGTCGCATACGACAGGAAGGTCATCCCCAGGATCACATCGAAGCTGCGCGCGCGCAGCAACAGGTAGATCGCCAACGCAGTGAGGACGCCGATCGCGCTTGCCAGTGCCAGTTCCATCAATGCTGCTCCGCGGTGCGTGTCGAACGTTGGGTGGGGTCGATCTCGCCGCGCTGCGAACTGCGCGTGCGCGAAGGTTTGATCGTGCCCATCATCGACAGCATCAACATCGCCGCGCCGAATACCACCAGATACACGCCGATATCGAAACCCAGCGCGCTGGCCAGTTCCAGCTCACCCAATAGCGGCAACGGAATCTCCACATGCCCGCTGCTCAGGAACGGCATGCCGAACAGCAGCGACCCCGCACCGCTGACCAGTGCGAACAACAGCCCGATGCCGATCAGGCGGATGTAATCGAAACCGAAGCGCGATTCCACCGAGGCGGTGCCCTGAATCACGTACTGCATCAGCAGCGGCACCGCCAGCACCAGGCCGGCGATGAAGCCGCCACCGGGCGCGTTATGGCCGCGCAGGAACAGGAACAACGACACCGTCAGCGTGAGCGGGAACATGATCTGCGCCAGATCGGCCGGCACCGGCAACTTGATCGGCGGCCCCGGCATGCTGCGCTCCGGCGCCATGCGCGAGCGCCGCAGTAGTGCATGCACCACCAGCCCGGCAATGGCGAACACGGTGATCTCGCCGAAGGTATCGAACCCGCGGAAATCCACCAGGATCACGTTGACTACGTTGTGGCCGTACGCTTCCGGCAGCGCACGATGCAGCATTTCCCCTGCCACGGTGTGGCTGGGCTGTGTCATCAAGGTGTAGGCCAGGGCGGCCAGGCCGGCGCCACCGACGATGGCAATGGCGGCATCGCGGATCTTGCGCAAGCGCGCAGGCTCGGGCAGCGAGCGCTCGGGCAGGTAATTCATCGCCAGCAGCATCAGCACCAGCGTCACCATCTCCACCAGCAACTGCGTCAACGCAAGGTCCGGTGCCGACAGGAACACGAAGGTCAGGCTGACCGCCAGGCCGGTGCCGCCGAGCACCAGCACCGCCAGCAGGCGCTGCTTGTACAGGAACAGGCTACCCAGCGCGCAGGCAATCATCAGTAGCCACACCGTCCAGCCCAGCAGCGGCATCGGCGTGGGGGCAGGCCAGGCCGGCAGCGTGCCGCCTTGCAGGAACGGGACCAGCGCCACCACCACCGCACTCAACACCAGCAACATCAGCATGCGTTGCAGATTGCCGTTGGTGACCGCATCGGTCATGCGCGCGGTGGCGGCATACAGTGCGCGCAGATTCCAGTTGAACAGCGCCTTGCCTGGCGAGCGGTTCTGGATCGCATACAGGTCCAGCGTGCGGCGCAGCGCCATGTACAACAGCGTGCCACCCACCATGCCGGCGATGCTCATCGCCAATGGCCAGTTCCAGCCATGCCACAGGGCCAGGCTGTAGTCGGGCAACCTGTCGCCCAGGATCGCGCTTGCACCGGCGCGTAGCACCGGCGCGATGGTCCATGCCGGCACGATGCCCACTGCCACGCAGATCAGCACCAGTACCTCCACCGGAATCTTCATCCAGCGCGGCGGCTCGTGCGGGGTGGTGTCCAGATCGCGCGGACCGTCGCCGAAAAAAGTGTCGTGCACAAAGCGCAGGCTGTAAGCCACGCCAAGCAGACCGGCCAGCAGCGCAGCGATGCTGGCCAACACACGCATCGCCTGCGGCGCTTCGGTTTCCAGCGCGACGGCAAAGAACATTTCCTTCGACAAGAAGCCGTTGAGCAGCGGAACGCCGGCCATCGCCAACGAGGCGATGATCGCCAGCGCGCTGGTGAATGGCATCAGCCGGCGCAGATTGCCCAGCTTGCGCATGTCGCGCGTGCCGGTCTCGTGGTCGATGATGCCGGCGGCCATGAACAACGAGGCCTTGAACACCGCGTGGTTGAGGATGTGGAACACGCCGGCCACCACCGCCATCGGTGTCGACAGGCCGAACAGCATCGTGATCAAGCCCAGATGCGAGATGGTCGAATACGCCAGCACGCCTTTGAGATCGTGCTGAAAGATCGCATGCCACGCGCCGAGCAACAGCGTGATCGCGCCGATGCTGGTGACGGTGTAGAAAAACAGATCGGTGCCGGCCAGTGCCGGGTGCAGACGCGCCAGCAGGAACACGCCGGCCTTCACCATCGTGGCCGAATGCAGATACGCCGAGACCGGCGTGGGCGCGGCCATCGCATGCGGCAGCCAGAAGTGGAACGGAAACTGCGCGCTCTTGGTGAAAATGCCCAGCAGCACCAGCCCCAACGCATACGGATACAGCGGGCTGGCGCGAATGAGATCGCCGGCTGCCAGCACCGCATCCATCTGAAAACTGCCGACGATGCGGCCGATCATCAAGATGCCGCCCAGCAGTGCCAGGCCGCCGCCGGCGGTCAACACGAAGGCCATGCGCGCACCCTCGCGCGCGTCCTTGCGGTGCGACCAGAAGCCGATCAACAGGAACGAGCTGATGCTGGTGAGTTCCCAGAACACCATCAGCAACAGCAGGTTGCCCGACAACACCATGCCGAGCATCGCGCCCATGAACAGCATGAGATAGGCGAAAAAGCGCGAGGCGCTGTCGCGTGCGCTCAGGTAGTAATGCGCATACATCACCACCAGCGCGCCGATGCCCAGCACCAGTAATGCGAACATCCATGCCAGGCCATCGAGCCGCAGCGAGAACAGCAAACCGATTTGCGGCAACCACGCATGTTCGCTGCGGATCACTTCACCGCGCAGTACCGCCGGTGTCAGCATCGCCAGGATCAGCAGCCCGCCCAACGGCGCGGCCGCAGCCAACCACGCAGTGATCGAACGGGAGGTGCGCCAGAACAGCGCGGTGGCGGCCGCCATCACGAAGGGCAGCGCGAGCAGGATTTCCAACGAAAAAGGCATGCAGGGAACACAAGATTCGCGAGCAGGCCAGAGAGCTTAACAAAACGTTGACTAACGGCCGCGTCAACGTCATCGCTGGGCGCATGCGGAAATCGCCGCTGGATCGGCGTCGCACCGCCGCGTTGCACTCGCTATGCTGGTCTCACCAAGACTGCATCCGAGCCCTGTGACCGCTGCCAATCCCGCCCCGTCCACCGCTGTCTCTGCGCCACGCGCCCTGGTGTTCGGCGGCAGTGGGCAGATCGGCGAACGCCTGCTGACGCGGCTATTGAGCCGTGGCTGGCAGGTCACCGCGTGGTCGCGGCAGCCGCGTGCGGCGCGTACCGGGTTGATCTGGCGGCAAGGCGATCTGGCTGTGCCGGCAGCGGCAGGCGAAGCGTTCGAGGTGATCTTCAGCTGTGGCCCGCTGGATCATTTCGCACGTTGGTACGCTGAAAATCCGGTGATCGCCCCGCGCATTGTGGCGTTCGGTTCGACCAGCCTGGAGGTCAAGGAGCACTCGATCGATGCGGCCGAGCGCGATGTCGCCCAGCGCCTGGCAAACGCCGAACAGGCGCTGTTTTCTGCAGCGCAGGCACGCGGCGCAACCGCAACGGTGCTGCGCCCGACGCTGGTTTACGGCGCCGGACGCGACCGCACGCTCACCCAGATCGCCAGCCTGGCGCAGCGCACCGGCGCCTTCGTGTTGCCGGCCAACGCCACCGGTTTACGTCAGCCGGTGCATGTGGACGATCTGGCCAGCGCCGCGCTTGCGGTGGTTACCCAGCCGGCCACGCAGCAGCGCAGTTATGCGGTGGGCGGTGGCGAAGTGTTGGCCTACATGCAGATGGTGGAGCGCGTGCTGGCTGCGTTGCCACGCCCGGCGCGGTTGTATCAGGTGTCGCCGACGCTGTTCGGGTTGGCGCTGAGCGCTGCACAACGCCTGGGCCGCCTGCGTGGCATGAATGCGGCGGCGTTGCAGCGCATGCGCGATGACCTGGTGTTCGATCTGGAACCGGCGCGCCGCGATTTCGGTTATGCGCCGCGTGCGTTTCGTCCGTTGCCGGAAGAACTCGGCGTTCGCGAGTGAGGTTGGTGCGTCGAGCTAGTAGCGCCAACCCAGCTGGCGATACAACTTGGCCAACACCCAGATCGGCCCGATCAGCAGATAGGTCAGATCGGTCAGAAAGCTCGGCTTGCGGCCTTCGATCTTGTGGCCCACGAACTGCGCGATCCAGGCCAGCACGAATACCGCCACGCCTAACGTGAACACGCTGCCCAGGCCAAGCTTGCTCTCGATCAAGCGACACAGACAGCCGAAGAAGAAGAAGATGCCCAGCATGCCCAACCCCAGCGGGCGCGACAGCCGGTTGTAGTACGACCACACCGCAAACATCGACAGCGCCGCCCACACGCCGCTACTGAACCAGGTGCCGCCCACCGGGATGCACCACAGCAAGGCCACCACCGACCACAGGATCGCCGGCACTGCCAGCACATGGATCTGCTGGTTGGTGGCGTTTTGATGATCGTCGGAATAGCTGGCGAAATAGCGGTCGATCGGTCGCGCGGTCGTGGTGCGTTCGGTCATGTTCCCTCCCAGGAATGACCCAAGCATACGCGCGCGGATGGCGCTGTGGCAGCCGGGCACCTTGCCCCGCGCCGGTCGCGTGGCAAGGGCCGGCATACATCAGTTGACCGACACCGCGCTCCACGCTGCGGCAACCGCGCGGTATTGCGTGGAGGTGCTGCCATACAGATCGGTGGCCGCGCTCAACGTGGCCCTGCGTGCGGCCGCGTAGTTGGTCGAAGAGGTCATGTAGACCGTCAACGCGCGGTACCAGATGCGGCTGGCTGCGGCACGGCCGATCGACGTCAACGCGGTATTGCCGTTGCACACCAGCCCGGCCGGCGTCACGTTCCAGCTGGTGCCCGCACCAAAGCCGCTCGGCACCACCGCGCCCTCGGCCAGCAGATAGTAGAAATGGTTGGCCACCCCCGAGCTGTAGTGCACGTTGAGCGAGCCCAGGCTGCTGCTGTAGCAATCCGGCGAATCGCCATCCAGGCTCGGCTTGAACATGTAGCGCAACGCCAGCGTACCGCTGCTGTTGCCGGGCACGATCTTTTCGCCGATCAGATAATTGCCCGGCTGCGCGCTGTTGTTGGCGGAGTACTCCACCATCGCGCCCATGATGTCGGAAGTGGCTTCGTTCAAACCGCCGGACTCGCCCGAGTACACCAACCGTGCGGTGCGACTGGTCACGCCGTGGGTCATCTCGTGGCCCGCCACATCCACCGAGACCAGCGGCGTGAATGTGCTGCCGTCGCCATCGCCGAAGGTCATGCAGAAGCAGCTGTCCTGCCAGAACGCGTTGTTGTAACGGCTACCGTAATGCACACGGCTGCGCGCACCGGCGCCATCGTTGGCGATGCCGCTACGCGCATGCGTGGTGCGGTAGTAGTCCCAGGTCAACGCAACGCCATAATGCGCATCCACCGCTGCCGTCACCGTATCGCTGTTGGCACCGCTGCCCCAGGCGTTGTCGGCATCGGTGACCAGCGTGCCGTTGCCGGAGGTGCTGTTGCGCATGTTGTAAGTGGCGCCGCTACCGCGGCTCAGATCGGTCAGCTCGTAACCGCTGCTGCAACGCGTTGTCGATAATCCAACGTTGCCTGCATACAGCGAACGCCCGGTGCCGGTCGCGCTGGTGCCGCCACTGCACACGGTGTGCACCGTATCCCAGGATTCGAGAATGCGTTGATTGACCGCGTCGACAATGTAATGCATCTCGGTGGGCGTCTGGTCGGGCTTGATGCCGCTGTAGATCACTTCGTAGACCAGCCGCGGTGCGCCTTGGCGCGCATACAGCGCCAGACTTGCGCGTGGCGCGGCGTCGGGTGACACATCGAACTGCGCACCGGCCGCACGCACCGCAGTGTCGGCATCAATGCCCGGCACGATGGCCGGCCGCACGTTGGTGTCCATGGTCTGGCTCAACTGACGCATTACCCCGCGCCGCGAATGCACCACCACATCGCCGCCGATGACCGGCAAGCCCTGATAGGTGCGATCGAAGCGCACATGCTCGGTGCCATCGGCATCGACAATGCTGTCGCGCGCGACAAACGTATCGGCGGTTGCACGATTGGCCAACGCCGCAGCGTTGTTGCCCAACAACGATTGCGCGCGCACTACCGCGGCATCGGCGGAAAGATCCGCAGCACTGGCGACAGCAGGCAACGATAGCGCGCAGCAGATCGCTGCGCCCAACACATGGAATTGCATGACGACTCTCTCCCAGGAAACGTGCAATGCAAAGATCGGCGGCGACGAGCATCAGCCGATCGCGAATGGCAGCAGGGTGCCGGCAGCCAACCTTGCACAGTCTGTGAGAGCGCAGTAGTAAAAATTACAGTTGTGTTGCGTTCTGTGCGCCGCGCCACTTTGCGTTGTGGAGCGCATCGCAGACAGATGCAAGATGCGCTGCACGATTGGCGCTCATCGCGCTGCGGACGCGTATCGCAGCGCTGTTCTACAAGGCCGCTGTTTCTACAAGAATGTGTCGGCGCCCAGTGACACGCGGTGCGCCAGGGAGCATGCAGTGGTGTTCGATTGCGGCATCGCTTTCAATCGTGAGCGACGATGGCGATGTCAGAGCGCGCGCACAAAAAAAGCCGGCCAGAAAACTGGCCGGCTTTGTTGATGCATTACTGCACCCTTAGCGGCCGCCGATGGCGACCTTGTGCTGCTCGTCCTGCGTCTGTTGCTGCTGCGTCTGGCCAGCCAGCAACTGCGCACTGGTCTGCTCCAGCGTGGGAGCGGGCTGATTCAGATCCACTGCCGCACGGAAGCCTGGCGTCGTTCCCATGACGAACGCCTTACCGTTCTGCACCGTCACGTCCTGCAGCTTGTCGGCAGAATCGATGCCGTTCTGCTTGGCCTGCAAGGTGACGTGGGCCGCCGTCTCGTTGGAGATCATGCTTGGCAGCCTGCTGCGGATCGCGGTGTGCAGCGCATGGTCCGGATGCGAGGCATCGTTCAACGATGGGCCCTTCGGCGCGGCATGCTGCGTCTGGCCTGCCTGCGTCTGGGCCTGCGCCGGCAACGCGGACAAGGCGGCCTGTGTATTGCGGCCCACCACGCCATCGGGCTGCAGCCCATGCTGCTTCTGGAATGCGATCACCGCCTCACGCGTGTTGTCGCCGAAGCGACCATCCTCGGCAAGCCGGTTCCCCTGGGCATCGCGCACGCCAAGCCGGTTGAGGTCCTGCTGCATCTTGCCGACATCGGGATTGTGGTCGCCCTGACGCAGCGTGCCGTTGCCAGCGTGTGTCGATGCTTGAGCCTGACGAGCGCCTGATTCCTGATGATGGCCTTGATTCCAGAACGTCTCCGGACTGGTCAGCTTGCCGTTGGCATCGCGCAGTTGGTAATGCACATGCTGTGCGTACTGGTTGACACCGTTCGGGCCGCGTCCCCCCATCGTACCGATGGCATCGCCGGCAGACAGCGCCTGGCCTTCTTTGACCTTCAGCCCTTCCAGATGCAGGATCTCGTGCGAGTTGCCCTGCGCATCGCGAATCTTGACGGTGCCGTAGTTGCCACCGGCGAACGTGACGGTTCCCGTGACCGGCGAATGCACGGTCGGATGCTGCAGATTGCGACCTGCCTGGCCGCCCTCGTAATTAAAGTCCGTACCGCCGTGCGGACCACGGCTGCCGCGGTGTTCGCCGTAATGACCAGTGATATGCGGATCGGTAGTGCCCTGGCCTGGCAGCATGCGCTCCATCGTCTGCTGGAAGTTACTGCGAGTGGCATGGCTGGGTTCGGCTGGGTGCGCCGCTGGCGCCGAGCGATCCACTGCGTTTCCCTGCGTCTGGGCAAGGCGCTGCTCTACGAACTGGGTGTAATTGTCCAGGTGAGGGGCGATTTCGCGCCGGGATAGAGCAAGGCCACCATAATCTTTGCTGGGACCATCGTGGTGATACTTGTAAATATAATCCTCGTCCTGGCCGCGGCTACGCGCGAGATCGCGGTTGTCGATGAAATGTTGCACCAATGCCTGCGACTGCGTCTGCACATCGAAGCGGTTGGCCGTGGTGACGCCATAATGTGCACCGGTGCGATCAATAAATTGACCCAGGCCCGAAGCAGACGTGGTCCCCGCAGCTGCGTCAGGATTGAAGCCCGATTCGACCCGGGCGATGGCTAGAACATAAGCGGTCTCACGCGATGAAAGCCCGGCATCCTGCGAGGCATCGATGAGGCTATCGATCACCCGCGATTGGGTCTGTGGACTGGCATCGCCCCAGCGACGCGATTCGCCGTGCAGTCGGCCATCTGCGCTGTCGATGGGCTCGCGATAATGGCTCCACGGTTTGATCCGGTCGCTGCTGTACGCAGCGCCGCGTGGCTGAAGCATCTCGGTATAGATCGTGTTGTCGGTCATATCGTGCGTTCCTTTCTATGAGACAGATTCTTCCTTGTAACGGGTGCTGCTCCATGTACTGCGTACTGCGTTCGCCATGCACGGCCATTAGCAGTGCATGAGCATCCTTTGCTCAGGGCTGGAAAGGCACCAGTTCCGGGTGCTTTAGTCCCAACGCTTCGAGCTTGTGTTCGTATTCGTCGTTATTCGGGCTCTGCTGGCCGTCCTGCTCGCGAAGCGGTGGTGCCGCGTGATTCAGCAACTGACCCTTTGCGTCATAGAGGAAGAACCACTCGCAGAACTCGCAACCATAGGGAAGCTCGCCATACTGGATGACGAAGTAATTGGTTCCCTTTCCGTCTTCGGCGCAGCCCAGCCCGACCGCCGTGTAGTCCACCATCTCTGCGGGCGGTGCCAATTCCTGGCGCTCGCCATCGCGCTCTATTTCCACGCGCGTTTTGGGAGAATCACCGCTTTTGGACGGTAGCGCGGTCAGGTGCAGACGCGCGCCAGAGCATTCCTTGATCATGTCATTCTGTCCCTGTTTAGCCGCTTCCATCGAAGCGGGGGAATGGGCGTTGGAGGTTGGTGCGACCGGTGCGCTGGCCGTGTTATCTGCGACGCCCTGCTTATCACCGCATGCGGCAAGCAAGACTGTCAAACCGAGGGCGGGCAGGGTGGAGATAAAGCGTCGCATCAGTTCGCTTCCTTGGAGATAAAAGTGACAGGGCCAGTTATCTATGCCTGCAGGAAAACGCTTCCGGTGGCCCATCGCTTCATAACGACTGGTCGTCCACCTTCACTAGCGTCCAGCAGGGCTGCTGGGCGAAGTGGTAGACCTGCTGGTCGCCGGTGTCCGCTGTGCGGACCAGCACCTGTCGGCCTTCAGCCTCCTCGGAGATCGTGACCTCGCGGCCGCCGTTGCGGGCCGCCTCCAGGTTGGGGATCACCGGCCACTCGACCTTGGCCAGCGGAACCGTGCGCGTCACCGGCGCAGGCTCGGGCTGCGCGTCCGGATCGAGCTGGATCATCGTCAGCGGATCGGCCGTAGCCTTTTCCTGCACTGCAATGTCTGCACTGAAGCGTTTCAGAAAGGCGGGGAAGTCGGCATCGGGACAGCTTGTCGCCGGGGCGGGCGTCGTCGGCGCGGCGGCGGGCGTTGAGGCTGCAGGTGCGGCAGGCGTCGCAACGGTAGCTGGACCCGCTTGTTGAGTGCAGGCAGCAAGCGCCAGGCTCAGTGCCAGGGCATGCAGGGAAATTCGGGAAAGGGCCAACGGATCCTCCTGATCGTATCGGGGGCAGCTAGAGCGCGGGCGCGATTTTATCCGTGTGCTGCTTGCAGATATGTGAAGGCTTGCGGCTTCACCGTTTGCACGAGCTGGCGCGCACCAGGCAGATCAATCGGCTTGGCTACCTGTTCGCCTGACCGTCGTCCCGAAGCCCTTGAAGAAGTGCGCTTGGTCAATTTCGCTGTTCGCCGTGTTGCCCTCGGACGCAAGCGTGTTTCAAAACGGCCGTCGATAATGACTAAGCGGCAGTAATTAAAGTCGTGAGTTTGCCGAGTTTGATTGCCAGCAACTAGATTCCGTTTGAAAACACATCGAGTGCATTTGCACTCACCCACCCCTGCACGCAATCGCCGACATACTGGCCTGGTGCGGCTGCATGGCAGGCATCACCGGCGGTAGGCGTCAAGCGTTTGATCGGCCTGTCGCCATACTGCTCGCACAACGCATTGTCCTTGCATTTTGCGACACTGCTTGCGGGGATTGCGACGACATAATAGTAAAGAGGATGCTGCCCTGCGCGGCCGATGCCTTGTACACAGACGAGTTGGCCCTGCGCCAGATTGGCGTTGGCGGACACATTGCTGCCGGTAGTCGGCACGGCACTGAGTGCGTCCACACCCTGTGCCTGCGCTACGCCAGCAAAAAATCCGTCGTCGCCACAGGTAGGCGAAAGCTCCACGTCGTAAAAGTCGCCTGTCTCCACATTGCCAGCCGTGCAGCCTTTTGCAGTCGCTGCGTCGGTGCACTTCACGCCACTTGCCTGTATCAATGCTGCGAGTTGGTCACCGACAGGACTCTGTGCAGGAGCTGGCGGTGCCGTCGGTGCTGTCGATGTGGTCATCGTCGCGGCTGGGGGCACGGACTCGCCCGCAGTACATGCGCTTAATGCAAGCAGCAGCCCCGGCAGCAACGCGCTGCGGAGCATGGGAAAACTGCACAGAGAGAAACGTGACGGAGCCATCGCGACCTCGTTGAACAATAAAGTGCGCCATTGCAGCGTGCCTGTTGGGAAGAGGCTATCTGCTTCTGCATCGCTGACCATTACACACGCTGGCGCGTGATGGCCGAATTGCCAGCTGTCGCTTTCAGAATTCCAAACGCGTGCGCCAAGTAAGTCGCTTGGCGCTCAGGTCATCGCTGCAATGGTGCAACTTCAAAGCCCCGCAACCGGGGGCTTCAAACATCAATCAACCGAAATACCCGCCAACCGCTGCAGTGCTTCGGCATATTTCGCACGCGTACGCTCGATCACCTCTGCCGGCAGGCTGGGGCCGGGCGCGGTCTTGCCCCAGTCCAGGGTTTCCAGATAATCGCGCACGAACTGCTTGTCGTAGCTGGGCGGGCTGGTGCCGAGTTCGTATTGGTCGGCCGGCCAGTAGCGTGACGAATCTGGAGTCAGCATCTCGTCCATGATGTACAGGCGGCCATCGGCGTCGGTGCCGAATTCGAACTTGGTGTCGGCCAGCAGAATGCCGCGTTCGGCGGCAAAATCGGCGGCGAAGCGGTAAATGCGCAGCGTGGCATCGCGCACGCGCTCGGCAAGCTCTGCACCCACCGTCTTGACCATCGCATCGAAGTCGATGTTTTCGTCATGGTCGCCCACGGCGGCCTTGGTGGATGGGGTAAAGATCGGTTCGGGCAGTTTCTCGGCCTGGCGCAGGCCGTCGGGCAGTTCGATGCCGCTGATCTTGCCGGTGCGCTGGTAATCCTTCCAGCCGCTGCCGATCAGATAGCCGCGTGCGATCGCTTCCACCGGCACCGGCTTGAGCTTGCGCGTGACCACGGCGCGCTTGGCATACAGCGCCGGGTCCACACCCTCGGGCAGCACCTGCTCCACGCGGATATCGACCAGATGGTTGGGCATCAGATGGTCGGTCTTGTGGAACCAGAAGTTGGAGACCTGGCACAGCATCTCGCCCTTGCCGGAGATCGGGTCGGGCAGCACCACGTCGAACGCGGACAGGCGGTCGGTGGCCACCATCAGCAGATAGTCGCCCGGCGGCGCATCGGCGGGCAGGCGCTCGCGGGGAATGTCGAAGACATCGCGGACCTTGCCACGGTGACGCAACGGCAGGCCGGGCAGATCGGATTGCAACAGCGTGGTCGACACAGGCACTCCTAAGGACGTCGCAATGACGCTGTCCCCGGGACCCGGCGGGCCCGCGGGTAGGCAGCGGGCCGCGTAGTGTACGGCGCTTCGGCACGCGCCGCTGGATTTATTGGAAGCCGCAGCGCGGCCGCGTGCAGACCGTGTCAGCCAGGCCGGTCGGGCGTTCGGGTACTATCGCCAACCCGCCTCCCCGCCCCCAATCGCCCATGTCCTGGTACGGAAAACTGCTCGGTGCACTGGCCGGCGCCTTGCTGTTTCGCGGGGCACCGGTGGTGGGACTGATGATCGGCCTGGCGATCGGCCACGCAGTGGACGCCGGTTGGTTCAAGCGTCGTGCGGAAAATCCGTATGAAGCGCTCGGGCTGGAGCCGGACGCCACCACTGCCGAGATCGACCTGGCCTATCGCCGGCTGATGTCGCGCTACCACCCCGACAAGGTGGCCAATGCCGGCCCGGAGGCCCGCAGTCAGGCCGAAAAGAAGGCCAGCCAGATCAACGCCGCCTACGATCGCATCCAGCGGCTGCGCAAACGCTGATCGAAGGCCTGGCGCCTGGTCCCTGGTTGCAGTGCCTGACCGTGCAGCTAACCGCTCCGGGATCGAAGCCGAAAACCACGCAATAAAAAACGCCTGACCGGTTAAAGGCCAGGCGTCATTGTCACTCAAACATCAAGACTCAGAAACGATACGTCGCCGTCAACCGCACCGCATTGGCCGAGAAATCGGTGTCGGTGCGGCGCAGATCGGTACCGGCCGGATTGACGCGCAGGAACGGGTTGGTCGCCGGTGCGGTGCCCGGCCCGACGCGCACGCGGGTGTCTTCGTCCTCCAGGCGGGTGAACAGGTATTCCACGCCCACCGAGACGTTGTCGCTCAACCGGCGCTGCAGGCCCACACCGGCCTGATAGCCGTCGGCGCTGTCGCCACCGCTGCTGGTGAAGCTGTTGGCGGTGTTGCTGCTGGAGAAGCTGTGGTCGAACTCGCCGCGTGCCACGCCGGCGGTGAAGTAGGCCAGAAAGTCGCCCTGTTCGCCGAAGGCATACCCGATACGGCCACGCAGCGCGGCGGTGCGGTTGAGCTGGCGGGTGAAGGTGTAGAACGCCGGGGTGGTGCTGAAGGCGCTGACGCTGTCGCGCAGATCGTTGCGGGTGTACTCGGCGACCACGCCGTAGACCCAGTTGCCGGCCTGCCAGTCGTAACCGAGACGCGCGCCATATTCGGCACCGCCCTTGTCTTTGCTGCAGCCACTGGCCGGTGTGCGGCCGGCTGCGGCGCCACCGCAGAAGCCGGGCGAGAACGCATCGGCACCGGTGGCGGTGCTGACCTGGTCGCCATCGCGGCCGTCCAGATTGGTGTCGAAGCCGAAGCGGCCGCCAGAGACGCCACTGACGTCGGCGCCGCCGACATTGGCGCCAATGGAGAAGCCGGACCAGTCGGCCGGGCCGGTTTGTGCCCAGGCGGACGGGGCGAGGGCCAACAGAACGATGGCGGCAGAAGCGAGCAGGGTGGTTTTCATGCGTTCTCCTTAATCGGGCGCAGCGCGCCAGTTCTGTGTGTACGCACGATGGCGGCGCACGGATGCAGGACGCTTTCGTCCTGACGCTTTCATCCTGCGATCCCGGTTGCGAGAATGTGCGCTCCGTTACCTTCCGAGCTGCCCATGCAACCGACGGCGATCGCCCCGTCCATCCTGTCCGCCGATTTCGCCCGTCTTGGCGAAGAGGTGAACAACGTCCTGAAGGCCGGCGCCGACTGGGTGCACTTCGATGTGATGGACAACCACTATGTGCCCAACCTCACCATCGGCCCGATGGTGTGCCAGGCGCTGCGCAAGCACGGCATCACCGCGCCGATCGACGTGCATCTGATGGTCGAACCGGTGGACCGCATCGTGCCGGACTTCGCCGACGCCGGCGCCACCACCATCAGCTTTCATCCCGAGGCCAGCCGCCACGTGCACCGCACGATCCAGCTGATCAAGTCGCACGGCTGCCAGGCCGGGCTGGTGCTCAATCCGGCCACGCCGGTGGACATTCTGGACTGGGTGCTGCCGGAGCTGGATCTGGTGCTGGTGATGTCGGTCAACCCCGGCTTCGGCGGGCAGGCCTTCATTCCCTCGGCGTTGGACAAGCTGCGCGCGATCCGCACCAAGATCGATGCGCTCGGCAAGCCGATCCGGCTGGAGATCGATGGCGGGGTCAAGGCCGACAACATCGGCGCGATCGCCGCCGCCGGTGCCGATACCTTCGTGGCCGGCTCGGCGATCTTCAATGCCCCCGACTATGCGCAGGTAATTGCGCAGATGCGTGCGGCGGTGGATGCGGTGCGATGAGCCAGGCCCCGCTGCAGATCCGCAGCGCCACGCCCGATGACGCCGCGCTGCTGCACGAACTGGTCACCGCACTGGCGGTCTACGAACGCGAGCCCGACGCGGTCAAGGCCAGCCCGGACGCGTTGCGCGCCAGCCTGTTCGGCGACGGCGCCACCGCGCACGCGCTGATTTGCGAGCAGGACGGGCAGGCGCTGGGATTTGCGGTGTATTTCTTCAATTACTCGACCTGGCTCGGCCGCAACGGTCTGTATCTGGAAGACCTGTTTGTGCGTCCAGAAGCGCGCGGGCAGGGCGCTGGCCTGGCGCTGCTGCGGCATCTGGCCCGGTTGGCCGTGCAGCGTGGCTGCGGGCGGTTCGAGTGGTCGGTGCTGGACTGGAACGCGCCGGCCATCGCGTTCTACCAGGCCGTCGGTGCGCGCCCGATGGAGGGCTGGACGGTGTACAGGCTCGACGGCGAGCGCCTGGCCGCGTTTGCCGCTGGCGCTTGAGCCAAGCGCGGCGCGTAACAGCGGCACATAAAAAGAAGGCCGCTCCCATTGGAGCGGCCTTCAAGAAAATTGGAGGCTGATCCTGCCCCCGCCCGTCGTCCCTGCTATGGACTTCCATCCTCCGGGTCATCGATGACATGCCAATGACAGCCCGGTGGCAGTGCGTATTCACGATGCACGCAGCGGCCCGCTGCTAGCCTGCGCGCATCACTCCCACAGCATTGGCAGCGCGCATGGCCCCGTCCCACTGGCGTCTGATCCTCAACGGCAAGTCCACCGACAATCTGGACTTGCGTGAGGCGGTGGGAACGCTGCGCAAGCGCGGCATCCAGCTCGATGTACGGGTCACCTGGGAAGAGGGCGACGCCGAGCGTTATGTCGGCGAAGCCGTCGCCGATGGCGTACACACCGTGGTCGCCGCCGGAGGCGACGGCACCCTGAGCGAAGTGGCCGCCGCACTCGCCCATCACGACACCGATGCCGCCACGTTGCCTTCGCTGGGTCTGGTGCCGCTGGGCACCGCCAACGACTTCGCCACCGCCGCCAACATCCCGCTCGAGCCGCTCGACGCGCTGATGCTGATCGCCGAACGCGCCGCGCAGCCCATCGACCTGCTGCGCATCGACGCCGAGCACGGCCCGCATTGGTGCGCCAACGTCGCCAGTGGCGGCTTCGGTACCCAAGTCACCGTGGAAACCGACGAGGGTTTGAAGAAGATGCTCGGCGGCCTGGCCTATCTGATTACCGGCATGTCGCGGCTGGGCCGGATCGACCCGATCAGCGCCCGCTTCAGCGGCCCGGATTTCAGCTGGGAGGGCGAGTTCATCGCGCTCGGCCTGGGCAACGGGCGCCAGGCTGGCGGCGGCCAGGCGCTGTGCCCGGAAGCCTTGATCGACGACGGCCTGCTCGACGTCACCATCGTGCCCGCGCTCAACGGCGAAGTGGCCGCCACCCTCGGCACCCTGGTCACCGGCGGCAAACAGGCCGCGCTGGAACGCGTTGCCGTGCGCGCCCGGCTGCCCTGGCTGGAGATGGTCTCGCACCAACCACTGACCTTGAATCTGGACGGCGAACCGGAGACCTCGCAGCATTTCCGCATCGAATGCGTGCCGGCGCGCTTGCGCATGCATTTGCCGGTGGAGTGCCCGTTGCGCAGCGCTTGAAGCTGGGAATCGGGAATCGGGATTCAAGCGAAGCAACTGCGGCTCAAGCGAAGCAACCGCCATCGCACCGCTGTAAGCCCCTCTCCCTTTGGGAGAGGGGTTGGGGTGAGGGTCCCTGCGCCGACACACATGCCGCTACCAGGCATCTCGCCCTGACATTGACCAACAGCAAGTCGTCGCAGACAGCCCACAGCCCAATACACCCATCAACGACAAACATGCGCCATCCGGCCCGGATGTCACTCAGCTTGAAAAGCCACACCCAACACCACATCACCCAACCCACCTTCGCAATTCGCACATCTTCGGCACCGCACCTGCTGCCCTAAACCAGCAGTTGCGCTACAGTACCCACGTGTCCCGCCTGACGACTTCACGCTCCTTCTCTTCCGCTCGCCGCTGGTGGCGATGGTGGCCCGTTGCCGTCGTCCGCCCCGCCACAGAGTCCCGGAAGGAAAGTCGTCTTGATCACCGCAGAGCAGTTCCAGCGCCAGGCCGCTGAAGGTCACACCCGTATTCCCGTTGTCCGCGAAGTGCTGTCCGATCTGGACACGCCGCTGTCGGTCTATCTGAAGCTCGCCGACGGCGCCTATACCTATCTGTTCGAATCGGTCGAAGGCGGTGAACGCTTCGGGCGCTATTCCATCATCGGCCTGCCGGCGCGGCGCGTGTACAGCTTCCGCGGGCATACGCTGGAAATCAGCGAGCACGGCGAAGTGTTGGAAACCCGCGAGGTTGCCGACCCACTCGCCGAGGTCGATGCCTTGCGCGCCGAGCATTCGGTGCCGCAGCTCGACGGCCTGCCCGGCTTCACCGGTGGCCTGGTCGGCTGGTTCGGCTTCGAGTGCATCCAGTACATCGAGCCGCACCTGGGCGGCGGCGACAAACCTGACGAACTCGGTACGCCCGACATCCTGCTGATGCTCTCTGAAGAGCTGGCGGTGTTCGACAATCTCAAGGGCCGCCTGTACCTGATCGTGCATGCCGACCCGCGCCAGCCGCAGGCCTATGTGCGCGCCAATCGGCGCCTGGACGAGCTGGCGCATCGCCTGCGTCAGGGTGGTGCGGGGTATCCGCAGGCGCAGATTTCCGATGCGATCGACGAGTCGGATTTCCGTTCCTCGTTTACCCGCGAGGAATATCACGCGGTGGTGCGCAAGGCGCAGGAATACGTGCGCGCCGGCGATATTTTTCAGGTGGTGCCTTCGCAGCGTTTGCGCGTGCCGTTTCGCGCGCGCCCGGTGGATGTGTATCGCGCCTTGCGCGCGCTCAATCCATCGCCGTACATGTATTTTCTCGATGTCGGCGGCACGCAAGTCGTCGGTTCCTCGCCGGAAATCCTGGCGCGCCTGCGCGATGGCGTGGTCACCGTGCGGCCGATCGCCGGCACCCGCCCGCGTGGCGCCACGCCCGAGCTGGACAAGGCGCTGGAAGCCGAACTGCTGGCCGATCCGAAGGAGCGTGCCGAGCACGTGATGCTCATTGATCTGGGGCGTAACGATGTCGGCCGCGTGGCCGAACCTGGCTCGGTGAAAGTCGGCGAGCAGTTCGTGATCGAACGCTACAGCCATGTCATGCACATCGTCAGCGAAGTGACCGGTACGCTCAAAGCCGGCCTGAATTACAGCGATGTGCTGCGCGCCACGTTCCCGGCCGGCACCGTCAGCGGCGCACCGAAAATCCGCGCGCTGGAAATCATCCGCGAGCTGGAGCCGGTCAAACGCAACGTGTATTCCGGCGCAGTCGGCTATATCGGCTGGCACGGCGATGCCGACACCGCAATCGCGATCCGCACGGCGGTCATCCAGGACGGCTACCTGTACGTGCAGGCCGGCGGCGGCGTGGTCTACGACTCCGATCCCGACCTGGAATGGCAGGAGACGATGAACAAGGGCCGCGCGCTGTTTCGTGCGGTTGCGCAGGCGGCCAAGGGGTTGTGATGGACGGGCAGGGCAGCGCTGCGCGCATCAGTTTTCGCAACGACTACAGCGAGGGCGCGCACCCGCGTCTGCTGCAGGCACTGGTGCAGGCCAGTGCCGAGCAGAACGCCGGCTACGGCACCGATCGCCACAGCGAACGTGCGATTGCGTTGATTCGGCAGGCGGTCGCGCAACCGCAGGCCGACGTGCATCTATTGGTCGGTGGCACGCAGACCAATCTGACCGCGATCGCCGCGTTTCTGCGCCCGCATCAGGCCGTAATCGCAGTCGAAGCCGGCCATATCGCCACGCACGAAACCGGTGCGATCGAAGCGACCGGCCACAAGGTGCTCACCGTGCCCGCGCTGCACGACAAGCTCACCCCGGCGCTGATCCAGCCGGTGCTCGGCGTCCACGGCAACGAGCACATGGTGCAACCGCGCCTGGTCTACATCTCCAACAGCACCGAGAGCGGCACCATCTACACGCGTGCCGAACTCGACGCGTTGTCGCGTTTCTGCCGCGCGCACGACTTGCTGCTGTATCTGGATGGCGCGCGCCTGGGCGCAGCGCTGACAGCGGATGGCAACGATCTGGATCTACCGACGATCGCCACGCTGACCGATGCGTTCTACATCGGCGGCACCAAGAACGGTGCCTTGCTCGGCGAAGCCTTGGTCATCGTCAATCTCGCATTGCAGGCCGACTTCCGTTATCTGATCAAGCAGCGCGGCGCGCTGCTGGCCAAGGGCATGGTGCTGGGCACGCAGTTCGCCACCTTGTTCGAGGATGGATTGTTCTTCGAGCTGGCTGCGCATGCCAATGCGATGGCGCAGCGTTTGCGCTCAGGATTGCGGGCCGCTGGCGCGCAGTTCACCAGCGACTCGCCGACCAATCAGCAGTTCATCGCCGTCAGCGCGCAGCAGGACGCGCAACTGGCGCTGCGCTATGACTTCGAGCGCTGGGAAGTCCGCGCCGATGGCAGTCACGTGATCCGCTTCGTGACTTCGTGGGCGACCACGGCAGCGTCGGTCGATCGGCTCTGTGCGGACGTCGCTGCGCTCAGCCACTCCGCCATGCATCCCTAACCATTTATCTCATCAATGAAGAACCCGATGAAGCGAGTTGCCCTCTGGATTTTCGCAAGCCTGTTGATGCTGCCGCTCGCCGCGACAGCGCAGGTCAACAGCCTGCCGTCGCAGCCGCATTTGCTGGTGAAGGGCCAGGCTTCGCGGACGGTTGATCCGGACCGTTTCATCCTAGATCTCAAGGTCGTCAAGACCGATATCCAGCCGGATGTAGCGCGAAAGTTCGTCGAAGACCGCGCAAGGCAGGTCTTGCAGGGGCTGCAGCGCAATCGTGTCATGAAAGATTCGCTCTATGCATCGGCGCTGTCGATCTCGCCGCAATCACGCTACGAAAATGGAACAACCGTTTTCTCAGGCACTCAAATAGAGCGCAGGATTCGCGGGACCTTTACCTCGCTGGTGGATGTGCGCGCTTTCCTTGGTGGGCTCGATGCCAATGAGAACGTGCAAGTGCTTTCGCTGCAAAGCAGCTACGCCGACGTAGCGCGGCTGCGTGCCGACCTCAAAGGTGAGGCAGCCAAGCAGTCGCGTGAATCGGCGCAAGGTCTGGCCGCCGCTTACGGCGTGCGCTTGACCGGGATTTACAGCATTTCTGATGTTGCACCGAGCTTCTCGTACGGCATCCAGGCCGGTACTTGGTCGGCCCCAGCATCGCCGACGCCAGCGTCCATCGTGTCGCCTCCGTCACCTCCAGCACCGCAAGCGCCGTCCAGCGGAGGTGGCAGTGCGCAAGGCGAAAGCCTGCTAACCGGCACCATCACCTACACCGAAAACATCTATGCGGTCTTCCTGATCGCGCAATGAGTCCCTGCCGTCCGGATCGTCAGCAAGGAAGGTGTCTATGTCATTGCCGAGCGCCTGCCCACCAGGGCACGCGAACCGCATATCGCGCACCCCGCGCGAAGCAAAATTTGGGCTGGTGACAACGCAAGGTATTTAGGTGCCGAGCGGAGCCAGCTCGCGGACCAGATCGAGCAATAGGCGCAAGCCAGTAGGCAGTTGCCGTCGGCTCGAGTAGTAAAGATGAAAGCCGGGTCCAGGGCTGGCCCAGTCCTCCAGCACGAGCCGGGCAGTGCCTGCCGCAAGCAACGGAGCCAGCACTGGCTCGGGCGCATAGACCAATCCTGCCCCACCTGTGAGTAGGGCCAGGCCTAGCCTGGTGTCGTCAATCGTCATTGTCCCGGGCACGTCGATAGTCAGGAATTCGCTGTCTTTTTCGAGTTCCCAGCGATAGATGCGGTCATTGCCCAGCCGGATGCGCACGCACTGATGATGGTGAAGGTCGAGCGGATGCTGCGGTATGCCATGGCGTGCGAGGTATGTGGGCGCCCCGGCGACCACCCATCGGATGTCCGGCGATAGCCGTTGGGCAATCATGTCTTCCGGCACGGTTCCACCGTAGCGAATCCCCGCATCAAAGCCTCCCTCGACGATGTCGATCATCCGATTGGTCGAAACAATATCGACTTCCACCTTGGGATAGCGTTCCGCAAAGATCGGTAGCACCGGGCCGAGCAGGAGCGGCACTGCATCGTTGATGACATTGAGCCGGATACGGCCGGCGGGCGAATTCCTGTGCTGGTTCAGCAGCTCTATGGCCTCGCCAATGGCTCCAAACGGCCCAGATATCGCCTGCAGCAGCTGTTCGCCGGCAGCTGTCAGCGTGACGCTGCGGCTGGTGCGATGAAGAAGCCTGACTGCCAGGCGTGTTTCCAGTCCCTTGATGGCGTGGCTCAGCGCTGAAGAACTCACCCCAAGCTCTGTGGCAGCACGGCTAAAGCTCAGATGCCGCGCAATTGTCAGGAAATAGACAAAGTCGGCCAAGTCTGCGCGATTAAGATTCATCTGTTTTCATCGGCATTCTGATTTGTAGTGCTGGAGATGATTCGGGCGCCAGATTCATGGCTGATCGTGTGAGTGAGCTTCGTCAAACAAGACCCCGCCTCGCGGCTGTTCTTTGATCGCGACCGCGTACATGGGCCATACGCCAGGTTTGACTTTCATGGACTCGCGTATCTCTGCAGTCGCGCTACGGTTCATTCCTCCTTCCACTTCCCAAGTTCCACGGCGAGCAGGTCGATTGCCAGGCGTGATCGGAGCGGTAAGTAATGCATGGCTGGCCATACCGCGCTGCATTCCATGACCGTGCTTGGCCGATTTCCCCAGATTTCTACAAGCGCTCCACGCTGCATCCGTTCCCGAACCAGCCAGTAGGGTAGCCACGCCAGCCCCATCCCTTCTGTTGCTGCGTCTGCAATCACCTCAAGATCGTTGAGGCGCATGCGTGAGCTGACCGCAACGTCGACTAGCTCACCCTCGGCATTTGGAAGACGCCAGACAAGACCCTGTCCATTACGCAAGTATGGAAGCAATGCATGGTCTGCAAGATCCTCAAGTGTGCGCGGCTCACCATGTGTCGCCAGGTAGTTCTTAGAGACACACAGAACCTTGCGTTGACTTATCAGGCGGCGAGAACGCAATGACGATCCGCTGGCTACTCCTCCATTACGCACTGCCAGATCAAAGCCCTCTGCAATTAAATCCACACTGCGATCACTCAGGTGCAGCTCAAGTTCCAGCTTGGGATGCTGCCGTGCATACGCGCGCAATATAGGCGCCACGCAATGCCGGCCGAACAGGACGGGGAGGGTGACGCGAAGCTTGCCGGCCACTTCGCGTTGGCCGTTCTCCAACATGACCTCTCCGACCCGCAACTCTTCTATCGCGCGAAGGCAGCGCTCGTAGTACTGCTGACCATCTTCGGTCAGGCATTGTGATCTGGTAGTCCGCTGAAAAAGCTGGACGCCGAGCCGATCTTCCAAACGCGCTATGGCTTTGCCCACCGCTGAACGCGTGAGCGAGAGTCGCTGGCCTGCTTTTGCGAAGCCTCCGGCCTCAACAACCTCGACGAACAACTGCACACCATCAAATCTGTTTCGCACGTGATGGTCCTTGCGTTCTCGGATTGTGGAGAAAAGGGGCTGAAGTAGAAATGACGACCGTGGAAAATCCTGGCCGCTCCGCACTGGATACCGGAAAAAAACGTTGTCGTACTAAATCGTTCTTCATTGGATTGTCTGGTGGATTGTCTGGTGGCCTACTTCGTGAGTGTATTGCTCTCATCGCATCGCTGCTGCTTCGTAGAATCCTGGATAGATCTTACGCGAGCTCCTTGTCGCTGCCATTGTAGAAAATGCGGATGCATCCTCCGGAAAAATGGCCGCCAATGCTGGCTCGGCTTCTACTTTATAGTCCCGCAGGTGCGTATCGAATGCACCGGAGACAGATGAGTAATACGCGCCTGACTCGGTCGACTCCGCGCGAGGAGGCACCACAGCACCAAAATTGACAGGTAGGCAGATGCTGATTTCTATCGTATATGACAGCGGTTTTGGCCATACGGCCCGAGTCGCTGAGGCCGTGGCAAAGGGCGCCAGAGAGGTTGACGAGGTCGATGTCAGGCTGATTGCAGTGGCCGATGACAGGATCGACTGGATGGTGCTTGAAGCAAGTGATGCGATCGTTTTTGGATCGCCTACTTACAACGGAATGATCAGCGCGAGGTTGAAGAAGTTCTTTGAAGATTCGACCAAGGCGGCATGGACGCGCATGAAGTGGCGCGACAAGGTCGCGGCAGGCTTCACCAACTCTGGTGCGCAGCACGGAGACAAACTCAATTCCCTGATATCGATGGCGTTGTTTGCCGCGCAGCACGGGATGATCTGGGTGGGTCTGGATCTAATGCCCGGGAACAGTAGCAGCAGTGGAGGCGTCGACGATCTCAATCGCCTCGGGAGTTGGCTTGGCGTGATGACGCAGTCGAACAACGACCAAGCTCCAGAGCTTGCTCCTCCTGCCAGTGATCTCAGAACGGCAGAGTACCTAGGTCGCCGTGTTGCCGAGACGACCCGTCGCTTTTGCAGCACTTGAATCGTCTGACAACCAACCAAGGACATTGACCATGAGATTGCTTTGCCTCGACATCCCGCAACCGGGTGCAACCCTGGAAAAGTACAAGCCGTATATGCTGGAAGAAGTCCAGCACAGTTGGCAGCGCTACAAGGACGGCGTTATTCGTGACATCTACTTCCGACAGGATCGTCCCGGTGTCGTGATCATTGCAGAGGCGGATTCGGTAGCAGCTGCAAAGTCCGCACTCGCTGAGTTCCCTCTGGCCAAGGCCGGCCTGATCGATTGGGACGTGATCCCGTTCGGACCCTTCTTTAACTGGGAAGTTCTGTTTGCGGCGGGCGGTCACTGACTATTGCTGCTTTGTCATTGGCAAGACTTACTCAAGAATTGAGGAAATCGAAGGGGCGTCTCACGCGGTCAAGCCGATCCTCTGAGCGTCAAGTACACAGAGCGTGGCCTCGCATATGCAAGGCCACGCTCCTCACGCATTACAAGGTGATTCCTGCGTGCCATCAGGAAATAGCCGAGTTCTCTAATGATCAGCCCGGACGCGTCTCCACATCACCGCCACTCGCTCAGCGCGATCAAAGGCGATCACAGATTCAATTGCAAAGTTGAACTATGCGCGGTTGTTCATGCGATCGAACATTGCTTCTCCCAACTCGCGCGTTCTTGCGGAGATGCCGACAAGCACCTCGTCTTTACCCTGGTCAAGCTGCGCGAATGCCTCGTCGACGAAATCTTCTGCACTGACCATCATGTTGTTGGAGACACCTCCGCTGCGCGTGTTGCCACCCAAACCCGTATCAACGATAGGGGGAGCGATCTCGATCACACGGATATTGGTGTCCCTCAACTGATGCCGCAGACTGAGCGTAAACGAGTGGATTGCAGCCTTCGTGGCGCAGTAAACCGGGACATCGGCCATTGGCGAAAAGGCCAGGCCAGAGCTGACATTGACGATATAAGCGTTGGTCTGCCGTTGCAGTAAAGGCAATAGATGGCTTATCAAGTGAATGGGAGCAGTGAAATTGATAGCCACTTCTTGGTCGAGGGTGTCCATCGCGGGGTCGGCCATGAAGTCGCGATGCACCTGAATCCCCGCATTGTTGACGATGGCGTTGAGGGTGGGGTGCTCGTCCTGCAGCCACTGTGTCAATGCGTTGCGGCTATTTGGATCTGCCACATCGCAGATGCGCGTGATCAGGGCGGGGATTTCGGCCTTTGCTTGCGCAAGAGAGGAGGCATTGCGGCCGCAGATGATGACCTGGTTGCCGTCGGCGGAGAAGCGCCTTGCCAAGGCAAGACCAATCCCCGTTGCGCCACCGGTGATGAGGATGGTGTTATGTGTGAGTTTCATCGTCTTGGATCCTTCGCTAAAAAATGGAGAAGGTATGACGACGATGAACCAGGCATCAGCGGCCACACCTTCGCTACCGGCATGCCGGGGCGGGAGGTGTCGCGGATACCCTGAGGCGGGAGGAGTTGCCATTCACTTGAATAGCGACCGGGCTACCATCCGGTCAGCACTCTTTCGACAGCCGCTTTCTACCATGGCGTCTCTTTCGCTACAACTGCTCTCCTCTTGCGACATTCAACAAACTCAAGGCGAGTATCTGAAAAGGCGCTGATTGCCCACGGAAACGCAGAGCGGCTGTTCGCTCTTTGAGCGTAAATGCGTCGACACCAGAAGCCGCTAGGGCGTGTCTTTGGAAAAATGCTCGCATAGAAACTCGACGAATGCGGTCACCTTGGGGCTCACCAGGCGGCGTGACGCATGCAACACCCAGCCTTCGAGCGGCGGTGCCTGTACGACGCCCCATTCGGCAACCCTCCCGCTGGCGATGTCTTCCGCCACGGCGGACCGCGGCACGACTGCTGCGCCGGCACCAGCCAATACCGCGTTTCTGATCAGGAGCGGCGTCGAGTACCAGAGCACCGGCCTGGGGAGATAGGTGCACATGTGCCCATCTTTATCGACGACCTTCCACGGAGGAATGACCTTGCGGCCGATGCGTGTGATGACCTGGAGTTCTACACCGGAGGGAGCCGCTTCGCTGGCTTGAGGACGACTCAAGCCCGGTGGAGCAACCAGCACCAATTGGTCGTTGAGAAAGCGCCGGCCGACGAGCTTGTCGTCCGTTGGAGGGTTGAAGCGAATCACGATGTCGTATCCGTCTTCCACCAGGTCGACAAGGCGGTCTTCAGCAGTCACCTCCAGTTGCACCTCTGGATGCGTGCGCAGGAAGGCGGCGCCGATGCGCCCCATGGCAATGTGCGAGAACAGCAGCGGCGCACTGATGCGTAGCACGCCGCGTGGCCGACCGATGCCTGATTTCAACTCTTCAACCACCTGGGCGATTTCGCCGAAGGGGTCGGACGTTCTCGCGTGGAGAACTTCGCCCTCCGGTGTGAGCCGTAGCGTGTGGCCGCCCCGCTCGACAAGCCGTATGCCAAGGCTCTCTTCAAGCGAACGTACTCGACGAGACAAGGTGGCCTTTGGTTGCCCGCTGGCACGGCTTGCGCTTCCGAAGCCCCCGTGGATGACGACAAGGTTGAAGTCTGCGAGGGCTGCGATATCCAAGGGATGTTCCATTTGCAAGACATCATGTCCAGGTATTCGAGACTATGCGCTTGGTTTGTGCGGGCGAACAATGGCGGCGTCGACAGGATCCCGGAGTTCGTAGGTGCGCTCAGCTCATGGTGCCCTCCGGGTTGTCATTTCATTCACTCACGTCTTCAAGGAATGCTCGCATGAAAGCAGTACGTTTCCACGCCTATGGTGGCTCTGAGGTCCTCAAGATCGAACAGATCAATGAGCCAGTGCCGGGTCCGGGGCAAGTTCGCATCCGGGTCAAGGCGGCAGCAGTCAATCCGATCGACTGGAAACTGCGTGCCGGATACATGCATGCAATGATGCCGCTTGCGTTTCCCGCAGGAAGCGGGTGCGAGGCTTCAGGCGTTGTCGATGCCGTTGGTGAAGGCGTCCCGGCTGATCTGCTGGGCAGCAGCGTGTTTGGCAAGGGCAACGATACGATGGCCGAATACGCCATCCTGGATGAGTGGGTTGCCAAGCCTGAAGCACTGACATTCGAAGAAGCGGCTGGCCTTTCGGTCGCTGCCGAAACGGCTGCACGCATCATCGATCAGGTGGGAGTCAAGCCCGGGGAGACGCTATTGATTAGCGGTGCTGCTGGCGGCGTGGGTTCTGCCGCACTTCAACTCGCGCGTGTTGCTGGTATCCGCACAATCGGCACGGCAAGCGAGCCAAAGCATGACTATCTACGTTCGTTGGGAGCGATCCCGACCACCTACGGACCGGGTCTTTCCCACCGTGTTGCCGAACTCGCACCCGAAGGGGTACAGGCCGCGCTCGATGTGGTCGACTCTGGAATGATTCCGGAGTTGGTGGCAATCACCGGTAGCCCGTCGAAAGTGGTGTCGATCGCCGATCTCACTGCACCGCAGTACGGGGTGACGACCTCCTTTGAGCCGATGGATAAGCAAAGCGCGACGAAAGTGCTGGAGCAGGTTGCGGCACTCTGTGTCGCGGGATCCTTTACGTTGCCGGTAGCGCAGACATTCCAACTGCAGGACCTTGCAGCGGCGCATGACCTGAGTGCCCAGGGGCATGTCACCGGACGGCTCGTTGTGACTTTTGACTGAGCTTGAGTGACGATGATAGATCTCTACTATTGGCCCACCCCCAACGGCCACAAGGTCACCTTGTTTTTGGAAGAGGCTGGTCTGGACTACACGCTCAAGCCGGTCAACATCGGCAAGGGCGACCAGTTCGCACCTGAGTTCCTGCGGATTTCGCCCAACAACAAGATGCCGGTCATTGTCGATCATGCTCCCGCCGATGGCGGTGCACCGCTGAGCGTTTTCGAGTCCGGCGCGATCCTTCTGTATCTTGCCGAGAAGACCGGTCGGTTCCTGCCTGCTGACGCACGCGGCCGCCTTGTTGCTCTGGAGTGGTTGTTCTGGCAAGTGGGTGGCCTTGGTCCGATGAGCGGCCAGATGGCTCACTTCAGCGTCTATGCGCAGGAGAACATTCCCTATGCCATCGATCGCTACACTGCCGAGGTGCGTCGATTGCATCGCGTGCTCGACCAACGCCTGGCCGAGCACGCCTTCGTCGCTGGCGCCGAATACGGCATCGCCGACATGGCCAGCTATCCCTGGTTCGAGGTCTATGGCGAGCTGAAGCCCGATTACGACGCGTTCCCGCATCTGCAGCGCTGGCAGGGTGACATTGCCGCACGCCCGTCAGTGCAGCGTGCTTACGCGCTCAAAGACCAGGTCAACCCGAATGCCGGGCAGCCCCTCAGTGATGAGGAGCGCCAACACATGTTCGGCAGACGCTGAGGACTGCTCCGGCAGGCTCCGGGACAGGCGCCTTGCGATGGTTACCTCTGACCTGCGCCTGGTGCCCAAACGCGATGAAGTGATTGCTGAAAAATTCTCATGAGCGCATCCCGGCCCGACCAGCGTCGGCACTCCTGGGGTTTGGTACAACAGCTGGCCATGTGCTCGTGTGCGCATCCCCAGCCCTGTTGGCAACCGAGCCAACTGTTGCGCCGGGAAATTTCAGCACGCGATCGCACTGCCCGATACGCAGCTTTCGCATGCTGCGCTGGAGATACGTTCAATGAAGTTCGACACGCCGGCAGGCATCACTCCCATCGACCAGCTCAGGGTGGTCGGCAAGCCCGTGGACCGTATCGAAGGCCCGCTCAAGGTGACGGGCACCGCGCCCTACGCCTACGAGTGGCATGACAACGTGCAGGATCTGGCGTACGGCTACATCGTCGGTGCCGCGATCGCCAAGGGGCGTATTGCGCACATCGACACGACCGACGCTGCGAAAGCTGCCGGCGTGCTGCATGTGCTCACCTACAAGAACGCCCAGGCACTGGCAACCGGCGAGTTCTACGTGCAGCGCTTCCTGGCCGCGCCCGAGGTCGAGCATTATCACCAGCCCGTTGCGGTGGTGGTGGCCGACACCTTCGAGCAAGCGCGTGCGGCGGCTGCGCTGGTGCGCGTGGAGTATGTGCGTGAGGCCGGCCGCTATGACCTGGCGCAGCAGCTGGACAGTGCGCCGATCGCACAGCAGGCGCCATTTGGCGGTCCACCGCAAACCTCGGTGGGCGACTTCGCCGCGGCCTTCGCGGCCGCGCCGGTCAAGGTCGATGCCAGCTACACCACGCCGGACCAGGCGCACGCGATGATGGAGCCGCATGCCAGCATCGCCAGTTGGCAGGGCGATCAGCTCACCTGCCGCACCTCGATCCAGCAAATGAACTGGGGCCGGCGCGATCTGGGCAAGATCCTCGGCATTCCCAAGCAGCACATCCGCTTGCTCTCGCCGTATATCGGCGGCGGCTTCGGGGGCAAGGGCACGGTCCAGTCGGATCTGGTCATGGCCGCACTCGCCGCCAAAGCGGTCGGTAGACCCGTCAAGGTGACGCTGCAACGGCCGCTGATGTTCAACAGCACCATCCATCGGCCAGCGACGATCCAGCGCGTCAGGCTGGGCGCCACACGCGATGGGCGCCTCACCGCCATCGGCCACGAAAGCTGGTCCGGTAATCTGCCCGGCGGGCGTACCGAGCCCACCACGCTTTCGACCCGCGTGCTGTACGCAGGTGCGAACAGGATGACGCAGGTGCGCCTTGCCGTGCTCGACCTTGCCGAAGGCAACGCGATGCGCGCGCCCGGCGAGGCGCCCGGCATGATGGCGCTGGAAATCGCCATGGACGAGCTGGCCGAACAGCTCGCGCTGGATCCGGTTGCGCTGCGCATCCTCAACGACACCCAGGTGGATCCGGAGAACGCGGGCAAGCCGTTTTCCACGCGCGCGTTCGTCGAGTGCCTGCGGGTCGGTGCCGAGCGCTTCGGTTGGAGCCAACGGCTGGCGCGGCCGGCAAGCGTGCGCGATGGGCAGTGGCTGATCGGCATGGGCATGGCCGCCGCCGTGCGCGGTGCACCGATTTCCAAGGCAGGTGCGCGTGCGCGTCTGGATCGCACCGGCACGGTGACCATCGAAACCGACATGACCGACATCGGCACAGGCAGCTACACCATCGTGGCGCAGACCGCTGCCGAGATGCTGGGCGTGCCATTGCAGCAGGTCGTCGTCCGCCTGGGCGATTCCAGCTTTCCGGAGACGCCAGGGTCGGGCGGTCAGCAGGGCGCGGCCTCGGTTACCGCAGGCGTGTATGCAGCGTGCGTCGCCCTCCGTCACGCGATCGCCCAGCGGCTTGGCATGCAGGCGGACGCGGCGCAGTTTGCCGATGGCATGGTGACGGCCGGCACGCGCCGCGTGCCTTTGCGCCACGCGGCAGAGCAGCACGACATCGTGGTCGAGGATGCGATGGAATTCGCTGGCTTGAAGGAGCGCTATGCCCAGCAGACCTTCGGTGCGCATTTTGCGCAAGTGGCCGTCAACGGCTACACCGGCGAAATCCGCGTGCGACGCCTGCTGGCGGTCTGTGCGGCCGGACGCATTCTCAACCCGAAGACTGCCAGAAGCCAGATCATCGGCGGCATGGTGATGGGTGTCGGCGCCGCGCTGATGGAAGAGATGGCGGTCGATCGCCGCTTGGGCTTTTTCGTCAATCACGACCTGGCTGGTTATGAAGTGCCCGTGCATGCCGATATTCCGCATCTGGAGGCGCATTTCATCGACGAGGTCGATCCCACCATGTCGCCGCTCAAGGCGAAAGGCGTCGGCGAATTGGGGCTGACAGGTGTAGCGCCGGCCATCGCAAACGCCATCTACAACGCCACCGGCATTCGTGTCCGTGAGTATCCGATCACCTTGGACAAGTTGCTGGCGCAGCTTCCGCTTCCAGCGGAATGAGCGAGCTGCGGCCAGGCGATCCGCGGGCTTCATAGGCGTGTCTGCAGACTATTCACTGCGCAGCCAATGGTAACGATCCGGCCAATTGTCTCGTGCCCGCGTCCATGGATCAGCGTGTCTTACCTCTACCTCGGTTTGCAGGCTCGCCGCCCGCGCGCACTTTCTTGCGCTTTTTTCGCCAAAATAGTTCATCGGCGCATGCATCCCTTGGCGAGAATGGCAACATTCGTGTTCGCCGCATGAGACATGCCCGTGTGACCGTATGAGCATGTACTCATATGCAGCCGCTCTGTCACTGCTCTGCCATTGCGAGGCCGCACATGTCGCTCAACACGCTTTCGACCGGGAGTGCCGCCGGTCTGTTTCTACCTCTCACGGATGACGCGTCGTCGCCGGAGGCGCCCGGATCCGATTCGGCCATGAATGATTCCGATCTGTTGCTGGCGATGGACAACCTGTTCTTGCAGCAGATTTACAGCTTGATTGCCGCCACCTACGGCAACACGCCAATCAATGGGCCAGGCAACGACATTCCGGGGTTGCCCACGCCTTCAGCGGACGACATTCAAGCCAACCAGCCGATCGAGAAACGCACGTCCTGGCCGACGCTGCCGACCCCGTTCGACCCCAAGGACATCAAGGGGGCCACCGCGCCACCCGCCATGCCGGGGTCATCGGTGACCTGGGACGGCGGCACGCTCACGCAGTCGCAGCTTCAGATCGTCTCTACGCTCAATCAGCATCGCGACAAGATGCCGATCGAGTTCGCCAAGCTCGACGAAAAGATCAACGATCCATCCACTCCGCCGGACCTGAAAAAAGCGCTGCAAGGTCTGCAACAGGATCCTGGGCTGTTCTTCGCCATGGCATCGCAGGGCCACGGCAAGCACCACGGCGACGACCAGGGCAAGTGCAACGGCAAACTCATCGCAGACAACCTCTACGACTTTGCCGACCGCCATCCGCAGGTGAGTGAGCTGGGCGGGAAGAACGCGACCTACAACCCCGAAAAGTTGAAGGGATCGACTCCGCCGCCGGCGGCAGAAGGTTCATCGGTGACATGGGACGGTGGCACGCTCACGCAGTCCCAGCTTGAGATCGTCTCCACGCTCAATCAGCATCGCGACATGATGCCGATCGAGTTCGGCAAGCTCGACGAAAAGATCAACGATCCATCCACTCCGCCGGACCTGAAAAAAGCGCTGCAAGGCCTGCAACAGGACCCCGGGCTATTCTTCGCGATGGCATCTCAGGGCCACGGCAAGCACCACCACGACGACCAGGGTAAATGCAACGGCACGCTCATTGCCGCCAATCTCTATGACTTTGCCGACCGCCATCCGCAGGTGAGTGAGCTGGGCGGAAAGAACGCGACCTATAATCCCGAAAAAATGAAGGGGCGTGACCTGCCACCTGCGGTGGACGGCTCGTCGGTCACCTGGAAAGACGGGACGCTCACCCAGAACGAATTGGAAATCGTCACCACGCTCGATCGCCACAAGGACCAATTGCCGGTCGCGTGGGCCGATCTCGATGCGAAGATCAACGATCCTGCGACGCCGCCGGATCTGAAGAAGGCATTGACCGAACTGCAGAAGGATCCGCGGCTGTTCTTTGCCATCGGCTCGCAGGGCGATGGCAAGTGTGGCGGCAAGATCACCGCCGGCGATCTCAGCAAGTTCTCGGCCGGCCACGCGCAGGTCGCGGAATACGCCAACAAGCAAGCCAAGGGCTACACGCAAAACTATGTGGCGTCGGACAGCCCGGACAAAACCCAGCCAACGGTCATGACCGAAAGCGACGCGATGCGCGAACTCTATCGCTACTCGGACTATCTGCCGAAGGATCTGAACCAGGACGCCTTCAAGCACCTGGTCGAAGGCGACAGCAAGACCAAGAAGTGCCCGCCGCAGGTCATCGCCGCCGCGCAGTATTTTCGTGAGCACCCGGACCAGTGGAAGGCGCTGGCGGGAGACGCGGGTTCGATGAGTACGCCGGATTTTCTGCAGAAATCCGCATCGCAGATGCACCTGACCGCCCCCGAACTGAAAACGCTCGACACCATCAACAGCCACCAGGATGCCTTCTTCGGCGACGGCAAAGAGGTGACCCGCGACAAGCTCGACACGATCGTCAAGGACGATAAAGCCGACCCCGCCGTGCGCGACGCCGCCAAACAGTTGTTGGGCGACCCGCTGCTGTTCGGCTTGTTGAACAATTCGATCACTGGCTACAAGAAGCCCCACAGCTTCTTCGGCGGTGGCCATGTCGTCGACTCAGGCAAGATCAGCAACAAGGATTTTCGGCAGTTCTACGATCATATGACGGCCGCCAACAAGGCCGTGGAGAAATCGCCCACGCACGCGGCCACATCGCCCGACCAGAAGAAGGCGGTCGCGGACATGTTGATGGGCAAAGCCGATCAACCCGAGATCAAGCAGAAGAAAAAGGACATCGGCACCTTCGGCAAGGGACTGCATGAGTTCCTCAAGTGGGACAGCAAGATCTTGGACTGGGCCTCCGTGGGACTCAGTGCACTGAACGGCATCCCCATCATCGGCGAGATTGCGGATGTAGGAGCGGTGGCATTGGAGAGCGAAGCGCAGGCAGCACAAGTTCTCGACACTGCACTGCAAGGCGGCGACATGAAACTGGCGTGGGAACTCGCCGGCATCAACATGGCTGGGGCGCTGGTGGGTGCCGCCGGTGGACCCACGGCCAGACTCGCAGCCAAGGGGGTCGCCAAAGGGGTGGCCGAGGGCGCAGCCAAGGGGGTGACCAAGGGCGCAGGCGAGGGCGCGGCCAAGGGTGCAGGCGAAGGTGCGACCAAGGGTGCAGGCGAAGGTGCGACCAAGGGGGCAACCGAGGGCGCGACCAAGGGCGCAGGCGAGGGCGCGACCAAGGGCGCAGGCGAGGGCACAGTCAAAGGAGAAGGCAAGGGGGCAGCCAAGCGGCAAAAGCGCATTGATGGGGTTAAAGGATATTTAGTAGGCAACGACATTAATCGATCGACGGACATGCTCAAGGCGCCTGTGTTGGCGGGATTGCATTATGAAGAGGTGCGATTGGATAAAGAGAAGAAAAACGGCGAAATCCGCCAGAAGCTGGAGGACGCGGGCGGAGTGCCGTTGGGGAAGCAGATTATCCCGAAGGACGTTGCGGACAACTTCGAGGCGGACACGAAGGAAAACCTCCGGAATTTGCGGGGCGGGCGGCGCAGGTAATGATCGCCTTTGTTCGGCGTTCGCTGTGAGAGGAGCGCAGGCGATCGCCATGATCGCCTGATGCGATCCTGCTACTTTGAACGCCAATGTGCCTTGCCGGCTGCTGCTTGCGACCGGCAGGCATTACTGCAGCGGCCTCGGGCTGGGAGTGCTCGCGAGAGCTCTAGAGGTGGCGAGCGTGGTAATGGCGCTGCATCGAAACGTGAGAGGCTAGCTCGCTGGGTTAGCTCGCCGGGCGGCTCTCTCCGCTTGGGTTATCCGAAAAGCGGAAAGCGGAAAGCGGACTGCGGATCATCCCGCCTGATGGTCATGAGAGGACGAGTCGTCATGCCAGACCTCTTTGTCCAGCGCGATCTACGTGCTGTTGCGGGGTGATGTATGAGGAGCGGCCATGCCTATTGGTGGCATTCGGTACGCTGCATGATGCGAGCATCGGAGGCCAGGGGCGGCTCAGCGTGCGAAACCACTGTCTCCTGGTCAAGCATAAACTCTTGTATGCAAGCGCAGCGGCAATTTGATTATCTATCGATCATCGCCACTGGCATAGCCTGCCCGAAGGGCATTATCCTTGCCTACCTGATAAGGTGAACGGCCGGATCAATGCAGGGCTGAGCGCTTGGGCTGCAGCCCTGCAGCAGGGTGTGGCAGAGGATTTTTACCAGTTGCCTGCGAATAGCTACGGACTACTGGGGATCACTGACGGGACCACGTTTGAACACTTGACACATTATTGCTATTGAAATAATTCAATAACTCCTCTCTCGTTCGCACTTCTGTTACATGGCTGACCTGGCGATCCCAGATGACCAGCTTTTCACCTTGGCGCATCGCAGCAACCAGGTGTCCGATGCCTGAATGACGCTCCATGCCGATCGCAATCTTTTCGTAGTCTGGAAGCTGATGCAGTGCACTGGCAAGGTCTTCCGGCGATCCGCGCTGGTGTTTGACACTGCCATTTTCGAATCTGCTGATTGCCCAGGTAAATTGGTCGGGCGTCATGCCATGCTGGCTAATGTATTGAATATTTTCTTGTGTCAGACCCAGCCCGTTGACCACATGCGCCTCAGGAAGCCCGGTCAGTGCCGCAATCGTATGAAGACCGCAATCGTTGCAGGTGCCTGCGTGGAATGGCGGCATGCCAAGTGGCCGCATTTGCTGAGCCTGTGCGGACGATTGAGCAGGCTTAGGAGCGGTGCGATATCTCTTCGGAGCGGAACGTCCCTGGAGTTGTGCAAGCGGTCCATCGGTTTTTGTGGTTGGCCTGCTTTGCCTTTCGTCGCTCGGTGAATTCACTACATGGTTATTGTAGGAACGTGCTGTCTGGGGTGCGGAAGAAACCTTCATGAATACCACTCGCTTGTATTGATGAAATAGGGTGAAGCGCAACGCTCGATAGCGAATCCACGTCTGATGTTTCGGGTGGCCGCTATGGGCGGAAACAATGCAGCACGCTGACCCATTTTTGCGACCTGCATCGCGAAGTCGAGCATATCGATGCGAATGTCCGGGGTGTAAGCGACTTAATCCCGGACCCGTGGTGTGCAACGTGATCTCGCATTGCTTCGGAGTGCGGTGCACTTGATCCAGGTCTCGGTTGCACGTTTTTCGGCAGGACATCTTCGCGCACGGCAAGAGTCTTTCGCAGGGCTTTGCCCAGGTATGCGTCCCGTACCGGAGACTTTGTCCTACCGGAATGGTGTATCGGTACTCATCGCCTACTTTCTCGAGGATTTCGGAAAATGTCGGAATTGGGAAAACTCCACACAGCGAACGACGCATTTTTCACCAGCCTGGCGGTCCGTCTTGGGTTGCCCGACGAGCTTGCGCAGCGACTTGGTGAAGGAGAAACCATCCTTGGCCCTGCGGGCATGCTGTGCCGTGTCCACACGCAGGTGCAGCAGGGCGAAATGACGGCCTTCCCGGAAGTGATCCTGCCACTGGCCGCACGCGAGCTCGGCGGCGATGAGGTGGTGACGCTGCTGGCGCTGCAGGAACAATTACTGACGCACTATGGATGGCGGCTCACGCTCTCGGATCTTGGGCTGCTGTGTGTCTGCCCGCTGTTGCTCGAGCGCACGCCCGATGCCGTGGCCACCGCGCTGGAGCGCGGGCAAGTGGTCGCCCGTGTGGTGCTGGACGCGCTGGTGACGCAGGCCGGCAGCCCGGCGGAGGTGGCCTCATGAAGCTCACCAGCGACATTGGGGCCTCTTCCAGCAGCCGCGCAACCTCGCCTGCCCCCACACAGCCAACGCAGGCCGAGGAGGCCGCTGCATCACCGCAGACGCGGCCTCCAGCCGGGCCGCTTGCGGGCTTACGCTCTCCAGGCCCGATGTTGCGCGGTCGTCGCGCAGCGTTTCCACGTCGCGCGACGACCGACGCAAGTCATGCCGAGTCCTCGCATGGCGCATCCCATCGCTCGGAGTCCTCGCAGTCGTCGCATTCTTCGGAGCTGACGGATGCAGCGTTTTACACTCCGCCGCTAAGCCCCGGGTCCTCGGTCAGCGATGTATCGGACGCGCCTGCCGCGCCTGCCGTTGCAGCGACCTATGCGCAGCGCAGTGCGTCGACAGCCGCTGACTTGAAGGGGCAGATACGCGCACGCCTGGACAAACTGCCATTTGCAGCGCCGTCGGAGGAGCAGGAGGCGCTGCAGGCCGCGTATCTGGAATGGGCGGACGCGCGCGTGGATGAACGCATCACCGCGTTCGGACCGGATGCCGGATACCAGGTTGTCGGCGATATGAAGACGGCAGGCGCAAAGGCAGCGTGGCCGATCGCCTACGAGTGTCTCAGAGCCTTCGTCATCGGCTCGATGCGGACTCCGTTCGGTCTTGCCGCGGGCGCCGCCTACGACAACTCGCGCCCGCCCGGATCGGAGACGCTGAGTACGTCAACGCTGTCCGGTGCGGTGGCGGGCGTGGTGTCCTATGCCAGCGATACGTTGCTGATCCCGGCAATGGACCGGCGCGCGCGCGTTGCGAACTTGCCGCGTTTTCAGACCATCGACCCGAAAATCCTGGTGCCCGATCCGCCGCCGGCCGTGCTGGAAATCACCGACGGAACCAAGCGTTTCACGCGCCCGGGCGAGGGCAACGCACCCACGCTTGCCGAGCTCAAGGCGCAGACCTACGACCTCCGCCAGGGCATCACCCAGTGGCAATCGACGTTGGACGACAAGTCCCTGGACACCTTGTTGCTCAAGCCGACGATCAACGCAGGATTCAACGCGGCGCGGCGAACCTCCGACGACCCGGGCACGCGCACGCCGGCCGGCCAACTGGGGTTGAGCGCGCTCGCCATTGGCGGGGCAGGGGTGGTGCAGAAGGCGATGCTCGAAACCGGCAAGGCGGTGGCGCGCACCGGCCAGATGCGCGTGCCCGACCTGCTGGGCGGACAGCAGCGGCTGAATCTGTTTTCGCTGGCGTTGCCGGACAAGACGCGTCGGCCGGCGCAATGGTCCGATGCTGTGCGTTTTCCCCCCAACTATCTGCTGGAGACCGGGAAAGAAGGCCTGGCGTTGGCCAGGCAGGCCTTGAGCACCACCAACGCGATCACCACTGCGCTACGCGATGTGCTGGGCCGTCACATGCTCAGCAACGTGCTGGCCAATTTCGCCTCGCTCGGGGCCGGCCGCCTGATCGCTGCGCCGTTGCGCGGCGGCAACGAAAACGGCAGCGTTGCGGGCGAAGCCGCCAATTCCACCGCCACGGTCGTGCAGCAGGCGGTGCAGACCCTGTTCAACGATACGGTCTGGAATGCGCTGAAGGCCAAGAACGGCGCCAATACCACCCAGGCGACGCGACTGGATCAGGAACGTGCCGTTACCGCGGCCAATCATCAACGCACCATCGAACGCACGCTTCAGGCGCTGGCCGAGCCCATCGACGAGGCGATCGCGCTGTTTTCGGCGCCGACACCGGCGCAGATTGCGCGTGCCCTGGAAGAGGGAGAGCGGCTTGCGCCTGCACCGGGGCCGCAGGCGGGGAGGTTGCGCGAAGCCCTGGAGACATTGCGCGCGGAAATCGGCACGCAGTCCCCCTCGATTGCGACCATCGACACGGTGCGCGATGCGCTGCACGCCGGGCAGAAGGCGATGTTCAGCGGAGTGCCACGCAACGACCTCACCGCGACACTGGATACCGAGTTGACGACGCTCAGGGACGCGTTGCACGAGAGCGAGAAACTGCGCCAGTGGGAAAGCGGCCGGCCGTGAGCGATCGATCGCGCGGATGAGCCACTGGCGGATTGCACGCCGCTAAGACAGACGCAGCCGCCGCTGCGTCTGTCGCTCGCTGATGCTCCCGGTGCCGGCCTGGCGCGCGGCTTACCCGCGAGTAGTGGGAGTGGGAGTGGGCGCTGCGGCGCGCGGGACCGCTTCGTACGCCGGCCATTGACCGACCGTGCGCATGGCCTCGGCGATGCGGTTGCGCTGACGCTTGACGATGAAGTCCACGCCACGTTCTTCGGTCAGTTTCGCCTTCTCGCGGACCAGCAGCAAGGTCGGCTCCCACACGGCGGGCTGCTGCAGCAACGCATCGAAGGCCGTGCGCTCGGCGAGTGCACGCGCGTGGTCACCCGCGTCCTGCGCCACCAGTGCAAGTGCCCGGTGCACGTCCAGCAACGGCGCAGCGGCGCTGCGTAATGCCTCGTCCGCAAACAGTGCGGCCAGCGCGTTGCCATCGGCAAAACGCCTGGCCTGCTGCATGAACTGCTCCAGTTGCAGCTCTGCCAGCACCGGTTGCAAGGTCTGGTCGACATCGTTGCCCAGCTTGACCAGGCCGTAGTCGGCCCAGCGCTCCCACTGGGTGCGGACCAGGCGTTCGAACGCGGCGAATTGCGCGAAATCGGTTGCGCGGTCGCTGCGGGCCGCATCGATTTCGCCGCCGAACTGGAACAGCGTGCAGAACGCGGTGGCCACGTCCGCGCTCACTTCGGCGACATAGCCGGCTTCGATTGCCGAGACCGTGGTGCTGGCTGCAGGCGTCGCCGATGCACCTTCGCGGCGTTGCTGGGCAAGTGCCAGTTGTACGCCGGCCGTCAGGCGTGCGGCCGCTTCCACCCGGCGTGCGGCGGTGGCGTCGCAATACTGCGTAGTCATGTAGCCGGCCACGGTCGTCGACGTCCAGCCGAGGTCCTGGCGCGCTTTGATGCCGAGCCCGAGCGAGCCGCCCGCACGACGGCCGTGTGTATCGCCTGCGCGCAGGCCGGCGCTGACGCTGGCGCTGCATTCGGTTCCCTGGCTGACGCGTGCGGCCTGGTCGATCAGTCCGACGCTGGCCTCCGGATGCTCGGCCAGCAACGCATGCATCCAGTCCGCGCCGTGTGGCTGCTCTGGATGATCGGGTGCTGCGCGGCGCACCAGATGCTCCAGCATGCGCAAAAACGCCTGCAACAGCGCCGGTTCGCGGCCCTTGCCCAGCCGGGGGATACGGATCTGCAGGCCGTCTTCCACACCGACCTCGCGCCGATAGCGCCAGTCCACGGCGGCCGACACGCCGGCTGCTGCGTAGGCACTGTCCACAGCGATGCCATAGCCGGCAGTCAGGCCCGCACCGAGCTGGCGCTGCGTCGCGGATTGGCGACTGATCTGCAGGTACAGGCCGGTACGTCCCATGTAGAACTCCAGCGAGGCATCGCGATTGCACTGCATGCTGGCGATCAGTCGCGCGCCCAGGCCGAACGCAGATCCTGCAACGGCAGCTGCCGCCGAAAGCGGTGCGAGATTGGCGCCCCAGGTCCGTTGGCAGGTCATCCGCCAGCGGTCGCGCCATTCCAGGTGCGAGAGCATGTCGCGCAGCAGGTCCAGCAATGCCTCGGGGTGGGCCAGGGCGCCGGCACCGGTCTGCTTGGCCAACTGCAAGGTCTTGTCGATGGCGGTGTCGAAATGCGCCAGGCAGTCATCCGCATGTGCGAGCCACAAGGCGGCCTGTGGCGAGGCATCGCTTGCTTGCAGCTCGGCCGCTTGCTCTGCGTGCTCCGCCCGCACGGTAGACAGGCAGGTGCGCAATAGATCGAACGCGGCTGGCGCGGTGCAGCGGCCGCTTCGCACCTGCTCCCAGGCACGCTGCAATCCTTCCGGTGGCGCTGCCTGCACCGCTGCACCGCCCGGCATGCTGGATGCCTGTGCCTGATGGTGGTCGTGCAGCACCGCCGCACGTTCGGCGATGCGTGCCAGGGTGGCGGCATCGAAGACCATGCCGCTGCGGTCCACGTCCTCATCGACCCACTGCAGCAGCTCGGCAGCCGCCTGCCAGTGCAACTCGGCCTGCGATGGCACACAGCCCTGCGGCCGGGCGGCGTGCAATGCGCCCAGGTAGCCGATCAAGGCAGCGCAGGCGTGTTCCAGGGTCAGGTTGGTGCGTCGACGCGGTGTCGGCAGTGCGGTGGCCGATGCGACCTCCAGCCCCTCCGACAAGGCATGCAGTGGATTGGGAGCGCTCGCGTGTGCGCCTGCAGGATGGGGCGAGGTGGCCGTGCGCACCGCCTCGCCGAATGCCTGCAGGTGGGCGTTTGCGCGCGCATACGCCGAGTCGGGAGCACGCGACTCGTAGCCGTTGCGCAGCGCATGGTAGGCCGCGCGTTCGTCGCTGCTGCAGGTCTGCAGCGCCTGCGCCGGGTCGGCCGCGTGCAGGGCACTTCCGGCCGCGCGCCGTGCATCGCTCAGCCAGCACCGCGTGGCGGCATCGTCCACAGGCGTGGCGCGCAGCAGCGCATCGGCCCGTAATGCGATGCGCGCGATGTCCTGGCGGCCCGGGTCGGCGGCACGCTCGTGGCGTGCCTGGATCAACTGGCCGAGCACCTGGCGGCCGCGCGGCACGCGCGCCAGGGTCTCCAGCCAGCGCGTCGTCGCCGCCTCGATCGCTGCGCGAGGAATCCCGGCGTGCTCGCCCATCGTCGCGCCCTGTTGGGCATCGTGCTGTTGCGGATCGGCAGGGATCAGCGCGCTCCAGCTGCTGTTGTGGACATGGTCGAAGGTGGCAAGCAGCAGCGCCGCCGCGTCAGCGCGGTTGTCGCCGAGCACACCGGCCACTGCCGAGCGCAGCGCGCCAAGCGCGATGGCCACGATGCCCGCTGCAGGCACCGCCTGGTCTCCGAAACGCGTGGTGGAGAGCCCGCTCGCCCATGTCGACAAGCGCTTGCGCAATGCGGTGGCCGCGGCGGCCTCGGTTGCGCTGGATGCGGTCTGCGCGATCTGCGCGGTAATCAGTGCGTCCGATGCGGCCAGTAGCGCCTGGCTGGCGCGCAGATCGTCGGCCGCTGCGGTGTCGACCTCCTGCGCGAGCGAGTGCGTCAGACCCGCCAGCGCCGGCAACAATGCACGCAGCTCGTCGGCGTGCGCAGCGGTCTCGAACAGGTCGCCAGCTACGATGTGCGCAGACTGCAGCGCCTGCGCCAAGGTGGTGTCGAGGCTGGCGGCGCGCACTTGCAGGCGCTGCAGCGAGGCCTGCTGTTTCTCGCGCAGGGCGGACAGATGGCGCGCGTGCTCGTGCAGCTTGCGGATGCGATCCAGCGCGGCTTCGTGCTTGAGCATGTCGCGCAGGCGCGGTCGACGATCGCTTGCCGCAGGCGCGGGCATGGCCGTCAGTTGGTCCAGTTGCTGCTGCAGCTGTTGCTCGGTGTGCGCCAGGCGCTCGCTGCAATCGGCGATGTGTTTGCGTAGCAGCGCGTTCCAGGTGGCCAGCACCTGTTGGCGTTTGCGGGTCTCGTTGGCACGGTTGGCCAGGCGCGGTGCGCGTCTGGCATGCAAGCCGGTGTCCTGCTCCAGGCGATCGAGATGCAGCTGCACCAGGCGCTGCAGCGCTGCGGCCTTGCGCACGGCGATCCGTGCATCGCTCAGCCGTTGCGAGGCGGCGAATGTCGCTGTCTGCAAGGGAGCCAGTGCGTGCCAGTCGCCCGGTTCCGATCGAGCGGGTGGTGCAGGCTGCGCAGACGTGCCCTGGTAGCGCAGCAGGCGCGTGTGGTCGGGAGTGGCCTGCCGGGCGATGCCCACCGCCGTGCCGGCGAGCCGGGCGAGCCTCTGCAACGACTTGCGCACGCCGCGCAGCCTGCCTGTCTCGCGCGGCGCAGGCGTGCCCTGTCCGGTGTCGGAAGCAGCTACGGTGTAGCGATGTACCCGTGCGGCCACATTCATTTCTGCCGCACGTGCTTCGGACTCGGCCGCGGGCCCATCCAGTTGATGCAGTCGGTGATGGGCCTGCTTGTGTGGCGAGGGCGTACCTGCATGCGCGGTGCTGTGGCTGTTGCCAGGCAGCCCGACTGTCACGGTGGAGGGGCGAATGCGGGTCAAGGTCGATCTCTCGCGTGTGGCGGTTCGCGTCCGACTGTGCTCGCCGCTGCTGTAAAGCCGAACAGGGCGAGCGGCCCGTTTGCACATGGCAGCAGTGTCTGCTTACCGCGACGCAGTGCGTGCCGCGCAGGCGTCGCAACGATGGTGGTCGGTCTGCGGTCATCGCCTACGACGGCGGGCACTGACGCCCGGCAGATGCGGCAACCATGCATCTGCCGGGCGCGATCGACGCGCGGCGACGGTGCAGCGCGCGCGATCAGCCGCTGTAGGCCTTGTGGCCGATACGTGTCGCACCTATCGCCTGGGAAGCGTCCAGCACAATCGCCTCGTTGGGCGCATCGGTCTTCAGGTTTGCCAGCGTTACCGTCGCGCCGGGCGCGTCGGTCCGGAACACCGCTTCCTTGACCTGGTTGAACTCGCAATTCTCGACCTGAAGGTGCGAGTCGATATCGGCATGCCCACCGTTGGTGCGGAAGACCTTGCTGGCACCCTCGACGGTGTCGCCCGACATCACCACGTCGGCAGCGCCGTTGTCCTGCACAACCTTGTCTGCGGCGTTCTTGAACGTGCAATTGATGATTTCGACCTTCGGCCTGCCGCTGACCTCCGGGCTGCAACCGGCAATCCCCGCATCATGCTCACGGTTGCCCTGCCCATCGATGGTGACGGCATCCTCGCTGACATCCTCGTTGACGCAGTTGACCATCTTGCCGCTGGCCATGAAATGCACACCGTCGCCGCCGCCAGTCATGTGGACATTACAGAGACTGCCGCCGTCCTCGACGATGAACAGCGGCTGCTGGTGCTCGTCCTGATCGCCTTTGCCCAGGCAAGGGCCGCCGACGTATAGCTGGCCCTTGCCGTCGAACACCTCGCCCTTGTGCACCACGATGGGCTTGTTCTGGATGCCGGGTGGCGCGGTGACGACCTTGCCGGGAGGCAGTGGCGCTTGCGTGCCGGTCGGGCCTGGCGTGCCGTGAGCACCGTCGGTGGGCGTGGGTGTCGCCGAGTGACCCGGGTTGGTGGGCGATGCGCCGTTGCCGGTTCCCGTTCCCGTTCCGGATGTGTTGCTGCCGTTGCCACCGTTGTTGCCATTGCCATTGCCATTGCCGGCACCACTGCCGCTGCCGTGTTGCCCGCCGGGGTTGGTGGAACACGGCGGGTTCGATGGCGGCATAGACGGTGTCGGATTGGGGGTGGTCGTTGGTTGACCATCACTGGACGGCTGATCCTGTGGCTGCATCATGTCGCTGAGCAGGCGTTGCATGCAGTACGCCAGCATGCTCATGATCACCGCGGTGAGGGCTTGCTGCTCCGAAGGGGAGAATGAGGACGGCTGTAAGCTCGCAGTGGTATGTGAGGGAATGGCGAGATTCATTGGCGAGTGTCCTTGCAAGAGATGAATGGCGGACGAAATCCTGCGGTGGGGAAATAACCGCGCGGCAGCGTAGCGATGCGATACAGCGCAGCGGATGCGCAAGGCGCCGGCAGCGTGCTGCGCAGTCGTGCATGTCTGGCTAACACCATCGGCATGCAGGCAAAGCCGGGCACCTCACGCGCGTAGCCACAGATAGTTTCCCGTTGCGATTCCTTCGAACATTTCGTCGTGTGCAATGAAGATGTTGTTGTTCCAGTAACGGCCATGCTCGGCGTAATGGGCGAGCAGATCGCAGATCCAGGCGCCGTCGACGTCGTCGTCCAGCGGAACGCGCACGACCAGCACGATCACGCCGGCATCGTTCAATCCGAGTTGCGCCTGGTCCTGTGCATATACCGACAGGTTGGCTTCCAGCAGCAGCCGGAAGACCGTCAGGGTGCGTCCCGCAGGAGCAAGGCCGTAGGAGATGCGTAGGTAAAGCGCTTCTTCCTGCGCTTCCTCCTCGGACTGTGGCTCCGGCATGTGCAGATAGACCTCGAATCCGTCTATCTGGATCGTGCGGTGCTCGAGCAGCTCCTGCACATCCGGCAGGCCAAGCACATCGCACAGTTCCGCAGCCAGGGTTTCGAATCGTGCCGAAGCCATTGCCTAACCGCTGTCGGTTGCGCAGACCCGTCTGGGCGGGCCTGCGCAGGTGATGAACCATTTTTGTCTTAACGTGTCGCGTCTTTCATCGTCTCCCCGAACTTTCTGATTACATTGTTCAACGAGGCATTCAAGTTCAATGCATTCATCTCGCGGCTGACATAGTTATTGCTTTTGATGGTCGTTGAGACTGAGTCGCCTACACCGCCCATGAAGGAGTTTGCCTGGCTGGACTGACCCATGCTGCTTATTTCACTATCAAACTTGTCCTTGAACGTGTTGCTCAGAAGGTCCTTGGCTGATCCGCCTCTGTTGATGCCTTCAAGAAGTGACATGTTGATCTCCTATTTCTTTTGAGAAGCGCCGTTGGCGCGGGAAACCCTGCTTGCTTCACTAGCAGGGATTGGGTCAGGCAGCCGCCGCGATGTGCGAGACCAGCGCATGGGCGGCATTGAAGCCTTCGTGCAGTGTCGAAAGCCGGGTGCGATCTGCAGCGTCGGTTGCGGCCATCCACTGCACCTGCACCTGCTGTCTTGTGTTATCCAGCGCATCGACAATCCTTGCCAGGCGCTCGCCGCTGGCATCTTCGGATTTGACCTTGATCAAGGCACCCATGTCATGGGCGATGCTTTCAGTGATGGATTCAAACATGACCGATCCTCGTTGGATTAACTCAGTAAGTGGTGGAGGTCAAGTGCTTGGTGCCGTCCGGGGTCTCCACGTAATGCAGTCCGTCGACGAGCAACGCGGCATCGTAGTTGGCGGGCGTTTTCACGGACGGGTCCTGCTGGGCGATATCCACGTGCAGCTTGCGGATTTCCGGGCCCAGATCGCTGCGCAGATCGGCGATCCGCCGGATCGCGCGCTCTGCGTTGTCGCTGCTGCCGGCAATGGAGAAAACGCCCTGGCCGTCGTAACGCACGCTCAGGTCGCGGTCGGCCAAGGTATCGCGCAGGGTTGCCAATACCTCATCCACCACCACCACATCGACGGTGACCGCATGTTGATAGCGATGCAGTTGTGCGCGCAGGCGTGCCGCATCCGCGCTGCTTGTCACCAGGCCCTCGACCCGCACGCGCGAGCCGACCTGCTCCACGCGCGCTTCGCGCAAGCCCAGCTGTTTGAGCACGAATCGCACCTGATTGAGCTGGTTGTCCTGGCTGCGTGGGGGAGCCGCATCGGAGAGAAACGCCGGGAGCAGGGAGGGCAACAGTGCCGCGGCGGCCAGCGCTAGCATGGCGCCCACCACTGCACGCAGTGCGTTGCGCCTGGACCTGCGTGGCGAAGGCGCTGCGGGCGTCGCGGCGGGCGACAGTAGCTGCTCCAGCAGCGCAACATCGTCCGGCCAATCGGCCGCAGCCTCGCCGATGCAGAGCACCAACGGACCAAAGCGCACCGGATGCAGCGCAACAAACGCTGTCGTCGGCAACGCGTCGCTGCGATAACGCACTTGACCATCTGCATCCACCTCGATGATGAGCGAACAATCAGGCCAATCTTCGATCCGGATTTCGGCTTGGGGATCGGCGCCCAACGTATAGCTGCCTGGCTGCAAATCTAATCGTGCGCCGGCATGGATTCCCGTCAGCACGCGAAGTTGCATGGTCATGCGCGAATCTCCTGAGCGGTCCGCTCCTGATGCTCAATCAGCAGTGTGTTCAAACGTGTGATGGCGCCGGCACGATCAAGGCGTTTACGTGGTTTTTCCGCGTTGAGCAGCACCAACGGAAGCAGTAGATGGAAATTGCGCAGCGCTGGCGATGGCTCCGGTTGCGCCGCCACCAGCTCCACCAGAAGCTTCCGTAACGCCTGCAGGTTTTCCGCAGCGGTGCTCGCGGTGCCGGAGCGCAGATGCTCGCGCATCAACCTCCAGACCATGGTCGTCAACTGTGCTGCGGCAGGATGGGCAATGCCGATAGCGCGCAGTTCGACAAGCGCAACGGCAAGCGCGCGTCGCCTGACCGTCGGGTCGGCGGCGCGTGTCGTCGCGTAGCGGTCGAGAACGCCGTCGACACTCGCACGCACACTGTCGTCCAGATGCACCGGCGAAGCGCTTTGCCCTCTCCCCGCCTGCGGATCGCCGGCCTGCGCATTGCCGCCCTCGCCATGCTGATCATCCTGGCGTTGCCCCTGGCCCTGTGGCTGAGCGATTGCGATGCTGACCCGGCCGCGTAGCGCCGAGACGCGTGCCGCTTCGGCTTCTTCCAGTTCGGTGGCGTCGCGTTCGTCGTCCATGCCATCCAGCGAGCGCATGCCGCGTCGCCGCTTGCGCGGCGGAGCGGGGCGCAGACGGGGGGGATGATGTGCCGAGTCCGCCGGCGACTGCACGCCAGCTTGCGGCGCATCGGCGTGGTGGTGCGATGCGCCGGGCGCGCTCGGCAGCGACGGCGGTACAGCGCCTGGCGAAATGCGCCGGATCATGGAAAGGCCGCCTGCATCAGCGCCTGACCGAACTGCATGATCGCCGAGGCGCCCCAGGGCGCAGTGACTGCAATGGCAGCCACCACCACCACCAGCTTGAGCGCGAACGAAATCGAGGCATCCTGCAGCGACATCACTGCCTGGATGAAGGCGATCAGCAGCCCGGCCACTGCGGCCACGCCGACCACCGGCAACGACACCTTGAGGCACAGCAACAAGGCTTCGGAAGTGAATCGCACCAGATCGTCATGGTCCATGGCGTCACCGATAACTCAGGACCAGGCCGTGGATCAGCATGGACCAGCCATCCAGCGCCACGAACAACAGCAGTTTGAATGGAATGGCCACGTTGGTCGGCGTCACCTGCGAAAGGCCCATCGCCATCAACGCATTGGCCACCACCAGATCGATCACGATGAAGACCAGATACAGCAGGAATCCGATGCGGAACGCCTCGGTCAGCTCGCTCAGCGTGAATGCCGGTGCCAGCACGAGGAGGTCGTCCGGCTTGAGCGTATCGGCCTTGTCCTTGGGCCAGATCTGCTGCGCCGAGCGAATGAAAAAGGCTTTCTCGCGCTCGCGGGTGTGCTTGAGCAGGAACTGCCGAAACGGTTCGCGGCAGGCATCGAGCAATACCACCACACGGCTGTTGTCGGCACCGGGACTGTAATTCTGCGCGGCCTTGAACGCTTCCATGCCCACCGGCGCCATCACAAAGCACGACACCAGCAACGCGACGCCGTTGAGCACCATGTTCGGCGGCACCTGCTGCACGCCGATGGCATTGCGCAGCAAGCCGAGCACGACCACGATCTTGGTGTAGGAGGTGACCACCATCGCTGCGAAGGGCAGCAGCCCCAGCATGATGACCACCAGCAGCAGCGAGCCGACATCAGGCATCTGCATGCGCAGTCTCCGACATGCTGAGGATCTGCACGCCGAGATGTTCGCCCACCGCCAGCAACCTGCCGATGCCGATGGTCTGGCCGTAGACGACCAGGCGGATGTCGGCCTGATCCACCGGCACCGACAGCTCGAGGATCTGGCCGGGCTGCAAGCCCGACAGCACCGACAGAGACAGCGCAAGCTGGTCCACTTCCAGCTGTACGGGCAGTTCCAGTGCCGCCACATCGGTGGCGGACGATGAGGAGTCGGACGCGGGCATATCGTGCTGCATGGTGGGGGCGGTCTCCAGAATCATCTGTTGCAGGGTCAGGCGTACCGGAGCGCGCAACACCGCGCCTCCAGGGATGCCCCAGAGCAGCTCGCCGCTGCGCACGGGAGCCGTGGCAAGCACGTGCAGCAGGACATCGCCTGGGCGTAGCGATTCCAGCAACGCCGCCGCTGCCGTGCGCTGGCCGATACGCAGGCGCGTGGTCACCCGCAGTGCGCTCAGCCAGGCCGGCAGTGGCGATGGCTGGGCCAGCGCAGCGCTTGCCGTTTGCAGCGCGGCAAGCAGCAGCGGGCTGGCGGTTTCTGCGATTGCGTCGATGCCGCCCAGCGTGATGCCGATATCGAGGCGATCGACTGCATCCGCACAGCGCTCGAAGGTGACGACCTCGGCAGCGCCTAGTCCCAGTGGTTCCAGGGCACGCAGATCATCACTCAACAGCACACCGGCGATCGCCACACGCAGTGCGTCATCGGCTTCGTTCAACAGCAGCGCCAGGCCGTCGCGTGCCGCGATCCGCAACTCCAGGTTGCCGCTGTCGAATTGCAACTGCAGGCGCGCGGCATCCGCAGCCCGGATGCCGCGGCGTTGCGCGGTGTAGCCGCAACGCTGTGCGGCACGCGGATCGCACAGCACTCTGCCCAGCTGCGCACGCACGGCGGGCACGTGGGTCAGCGCCTGCGACAAGTCGCGTGCCGGCGACGTCAGGCTCGGCTCTGTTGACAACACGGCGTCCCTCGCTATGGCTGGTCTGCTGCAGATGCAGCGCTAGACGACCTCGATGCTGATCTGAAGCGTGTCGCTGAGCGCAGCCTTCAATGCAGTATCCAAATGTTTTCTTCCATTCAAAAGTACCTCGCGCGTCTCCGGCGAGCCGCTGTCGAAGCGAAGCGATAGCTGGTCTGGCGAAAGGCGCAAGAACAGCGTGGTCTGCGGCAGGATGTCGTGGTTGATCTCCAGCCAAGCTTCCCAGATACCTGCGCCGCGTACCGGCGTGGCGTTGCAAAACTCGGCCACCCGCAGCGCGATGTGGTTGATGGCCAGCTGCGCGCGTTGGGTGCGGATCCACTCGGTGGCGATCTGCCGACCCAGTGCGTCGCCGTCATCGCCTCGGGCGATCTGTCGACGATTGCCGTCATCCAGGCAGGGCGTTGCGCTTGGCAGCGCTGCGGGTCCGTGATCGTCGCTGGCAGCATCCACCACTTCCGGCAGCGTCGGATCGTCGTCGCCATCCTCCGGCAAGACCGTGTCCGGCAATCCGGCCAGCACGCTGCTCAGGCGTCGGCGCAGTTGCAGGAAGCTGACACGTTGCGTGGCACGCGCCGGCGCTGCCGCTGCGTGCGGCTGCAGCGGTGCGCCGGCAATCGGCAGGATGCGCACGTGGCGGACCGGTGGCTTGCGCATCAGGCCACCACTCTGCCGATCGGCTGCAGCTGCACCTCTGCGCCCAGTTCCTGGAACGAATACACCTCCAGCCAGTTCAGGCGTGCCTCGATCATGCGGCGCACATAACGCCGCACGTCCATCGAGGCGACCACTGCCAGTGGATGCCGCGCCTGATCTCCGACGATGCGTTCCACCTGCTCGACGAGCTGATTGGCCTGCTCCGGTGGCAGCGCCAGGAAATTGCCGGCCGGTGTGGCGCGAATCGACTGCCGGATCAACTGTTCCACCGCGTGGTCGAGCATCACCGCAGGTAGCTGTCCGGTGCCTGCGGTCGCGGTGTGCGCAAGATAGCGGCCGAGATCGCAGCGCACATACTCGGTCAGCATCAGCAGATCCTTTTCCTTCGGTCCCCACACCACCAGGCTCTCCAGGATGCTCTTGATGTTGCGCACCGGGATGCGTTCTTCCAGCAGCCGCCGCAACACATCGGCGATGCGCTGGGCGGGCATGGCCTTGTTGACCTCTGCAACCAGCCCGGGATAGTCCGCGCCCACCTGTTCCAGCATCCACTGCGTTTCCTGGATGCCGACGAACAGATGCGCGCGTGCATGCAGCGGCGCGATGGCTTGCTGGGCCAGCGCTTTCGGCATGTCCGCCGTATCGCTCAACGCGCTGCGGGTTTCCGGCACATCGTGGATCAACACTTCGTATTGCATGTCCTGCAGTGATTCGCTCTGCCAGATCGCAATGCCCGGAAACGGCAGGCCCAACAGCTCCACCAATTGCCGGCGCTCGCTTTCGATCGCCTGATCCAGCAGCGCCGGGTCGAGCCGCGCGGCCAGTTGCGGCGACAGCCGCATCGACAGGGGCGAGGCGAAATCCGGCGCGCTCTTGCGGATATGCGGCGCATCGCCCTTGGCGCCCTTGCGGCTGGTCGATGGCAGCGTGGGCTGATCGGTACCGCTGACATCGCGCTGCTTGCGCCAGATCGTATAGCCGCCAGCGCCCACGGCCGCCGCCAGCAACAGGAACAGCAGTGCCGGAAATCCCGGAACGAACGCAAAGCAGGCCAGCAGGACGCTGGCTGCCAGCAAGGCGCGGGCATTGCTGGTGAGCTGGCGGCCGATGTCGAGCCCGAGCGAGCTGATCTTGGCCTCGTTCTCGTTGGCCACGCGGGTGATCATGACGCCGGCCGCCACCGAGATCAGCAGCGAGGCGATCTGCGACACCATTGCATCGCCGACCGACAGGATCGCAAAGCGGTTGGCCGCCTCGCCTGCGCTCATGCCGTGGTAGGTCACGCCCACCACGATGCCGGCCAGGATGTTCACCATGGTGATCACCAGGCCGGCGATGGCGTCGCCCTTGACGAATTTCATGGCGCCATCCATGCCGCCGTGCAGTTGACTCTCGATGGCCAGCCGCGCGCGTTTGCGGCGTGCTTCGTCCGCGGTCAGGTTGCCGCCACGCAGGTCGGCATCGATGCTCATCTGCTTGCCGGGCATCGCATCCAGGGTGAAGCGCGCACCGACTTCCGCCACGCGCTCGGAGCCCTTGGCGATCACGATGAACTGCACCGTGGTGATGATCAGAAACACCACCAGGCCCACCACCAGGTTGCCGCCGACCACCAGCTCGCCGAAGCTCTCGATGATGTGGCCAGCCTCGGCATGCAGCAGGATCGATTTTGTCGATGCGATGTTCAACGACAGCCGCAGCAGTGTGGTGAACAGCAGCAACGAGGGAAACGACGACAGCGAGATCGAGTCGGGCACATACATCGTGACCATCAGCAGCACCACGCTCAAGGTGATGTTGATGCCCAGCAGCGTATCGATGAGCGGGGTGGGCAGCGGCAGGATCATCAAGCCGATGACCGCCACCACCAAGGCGGCGATCGCCACCTCACCGGTGTATGAGAAATACCGTGTCAGGCGCATGCCATCTCCTAGCAGGGCAGCGGACCGCTGCCGTCATCGTTGTCGCGGCCCAGCTCATCGACCCAGCGCAGCACCACCGCTACCGTTTCGAACAGCGATTCGGGAACCGCCTCGCCCAGTTCGACCGCATGCAGCGCACGCGCCAACGGCGGGTTCGCCACGATCGGAATGCCCTGGTTGTGCGCATAGGCACGCAGTTCCAGCGCACCGTCGTCCACGCCCTTGGCAACCACCTGCGGCAGACCGAAGCCGTCCGGTTCGTAGGCGAGCGCGACGGCGTAATGGGTCGGGTTGACGACCATTACCTTGGCCTTGGCAACACGCTCGCGCGGGTCGCCGAAGACCAGTTCCTTGGCGAATTCCTTGCGTTTTCCCTTTACTTCCGGGTCGCCTTCGCTCTCTTTGTGTTCGCGCTTCTGCTCGTCCTTGCTCATGCGCTTGTCGCGAATGAACAGCCAATGCTGCACGCTCCAATCCGCCGCGCCGACCAGCACGAACACCAGCACCGCCAGGGCGCATAGAATGCCCAGTGCGCGCCAGCCGATCTGGGCGATGTCGGCCGTTGGCTGGTAGGCGAGCCCGATGATGGTCGGCATGAGTGCACGAAGGCCATACCACAGCACCACGCCGATCACGGCCGCCTTGATGCCCAGCTTCAGAAGGTTGATGAGACTGCGTAACGAAAAGAGTTTTTTGACGCCGTTGACGGGGTTGAGCGAATCGAACTTGGGCGTGACCGGTTTGAGCGAGGCATTGAGCCCGGTCTGCACAAAGGTGCCGATCAATCCCGCGGCCAGGCAGGCCGCCACGAAGGGCAGCGTCAGCAACACGCCCTGGATGCCGATGCGACCGAGCGCACGGTGCAAGGCGGTGGCATCGCGCGTATTGGCGGTGAAATCGAAACCGATCGACATCAATGCACGCAGGTGTTCGACAAAATAGCTGCCTGCCAGTTTCAGCACCAACAGCGCGGCCAGCAGCACCGCAGCGGCAGTGACATCCGGGCTGATCGGGACTTCCCCATCCCTGCGCGCATCCTGCAGTTTCTTTTCGGTCGGCTTCTCGGTCTTTTCATCCGACATGGCGATCTCCGGCCGCTGTTGCTGCACGCCGATTCTGGGCGAGCCGTTGCCGGACGATCCGCTTCCAAGGCGAACGTGTGCATGGGTGTACGAAGCACGATGTGTTTGTTCGCGATGGTATTCCGATGTTCGCTTCTGAAAAGTCTTCGTTGGCGCCGACGCGTACGTTACGCACGCATGCTGTCCACAGCCATTGAATGACGAGGTGCGGTATGGAAAAGATTGAATGTTCCGGTTCGGTTGTGAGTGGGCTGATCAACCTGATCACGGTTGGGCTGACCCACGAAAAACTCGAAGAGGCCGCAGCGGTACTGGCCGCCGTGCGGGTGCTGCGGCCGGAGCTGAAGGCGCTGGATACCTTCGATGCCTGGATTGCGATCAAGCGCGGCAGTTATCTGGAGGGCGCGCGCCTGCTGCGTGAGCTGGAGGCCGATGCGGGCTCCAAGCCGTTGTGCAAGGCCTTGTACGCGTGTTGCCTGTTTGCGGTGGGCGACCCGTCGTGGCATGGCATTGCAGACGGTCTGATCGAAGAGAACGCCGATGCCGACGCCGTTGGCCTGGTCAAGGCGCTGTCAGGACGCTACACCCCGGCACCCGCGCCGCTGGAAGCGGCGGCCGAATCCGCCGCGCCGATGGAAGTTCCCAACGCCCAGTATCTGCGCGCCTGACCCCGACAAAACCCAGCCTGCGGAACATGTCATGACGCTCATTCCTCCTGTCGCACCGATCACTGCCAGTACCGGCCTGACCACGCCAGCGGCGTCGCCGACGGCGGCGCCGAACCAGGCGCTTGTCAATCGCTTCCAGGCGCTGATGCAGTCCTCCAGCCCGCTGCCGCCTGCCATGCAGCGTGTCGGCGAGCCGAGCATGATGAGCCGGATGGTCGACGTGCAGAACGATGGCGTGCGCAGCATGACCGAGCATATCGATGCCTTCAGCACGCAGGCGCCGACCATGGGGCTGAATGACCTGGTTGCGCAACAGATGAAGTTGATGAATGAGGTGACGATGGTCGGCTTCAACCTCAATGTCAGCGTTGGGGTAGCGGAGTCGGGCAAGAACGCCGTGCAGACACTGTTCAAGAACCAATAGCATGCGAAAGCTCAGATATCTGGTGGTGTTGCTGCTCGCACTGCTGCTGTCTGGCTGCGACCAGCAGCTCTATTCCGGGCTGACCGAGAACGACGCCAACGACATGCTGGCCGTGCTGCTGACGGCCGGTGTGGATGCAGAAAAGCTCACGCCCGACGACGGCAAGACCTGGGCGGTCAACGCGCCGCACGATCAGGTGGCGTACGCATTGAACGTGCTGCGCACGCATGGCATGCCGCGTGAGCGGCACGCCAATCTCGGCGAGATGTTCAAGAAAGACGGCCTGATCTCCACACCCACCGAAGAACGCGTGCGCTTCATCTACGGGGTGTCGCAGCAGCTGTCGCAGACCTTGTCGAATATCGATGGCGTGATTGCGGCCGATGTGCAGATCGTGCTTCCCAACAACGACCCACTATCCACCTCGGTCAAACCCTCCAGCGCTGCGGTGTTCATCAAGTTCCGCGTCGGCAGCGATCTGACCAGCCTGGTGCCCAGCATCAAGACCCTGGTGATGCACAGCGTGGAAGGACTGACCTACGAAAACGTCAGCGTCACGCTGGTGCCGGGCGGGGCGGAGAGCGATGCGCAGCTTTCTGTATCCGCGCCTCCGCGCGCATGGCCGTGGCCGTGGCTGGCCGGATGCGCATTGGCGCTGTGTGTGGCGATTGCTGCGGCAGCGCTGTATTGGTGGCCGAGCGCCGATGCACGCCGCTGGGGCGGCTGGCAGCGCCTGCGCGCGTTGTCCAGAAAACATGCTGGGTGAGGCCGGCGGATGGACAAGGCACGCATCGACAACGCAGCACTGTGGCTTCAGCGATGGACGGCGGCCGTGTGCGTGCTGGCGCAATCGCTGGATGCAGAGCGGGTGGCGCACTGGCTGGGTCCGGTCGCTGCGTTGGGTTGGGAACGGGCACCGGCGCAGCGCCGTGTGCGCGTGATCCAGGCCTGGTCGGGATGCTCGCGCATGCAGGTTTCGGCGCTGGATCCGCTGGCCAATCGGTTGGTCGTGCTCGCGCCGGATCTGCTCGCCAAGGTGTTGATGAGCCGCGCAGTGTTTTCGCGCGCACTGGCGCTGCGCCGCTGTATCGAACGCGAGCGCCTGACCTGGTTCGAGCAGTGGGTGGGGCCGGCGGTGCTTGAGCATGTGCGCCATCGCGCAGTCACCGGCATGACAGTGCCGCTGTTGCCGCGCGATGCCGAGCACGCGGCATGGATCGGCGATGGCTGGCGTCGAATGGAGGCCGATGGTGCCTGGCCAGACCCCTGCATCGCCAAGGTGCTGGCGCTGTCCTTGCCGTTGGGTGCTGCCAAGGTGGCGCCCATCGCGGCAGATGGCGCGAGCGATGCGTTTCTGCAGGCGCTGCCTACCTTGTTGCCGGAGCTGCCATGCGTCTTTGGCTGAGGTCCACACCGGAGGCAGTCGGCCTGGACTGCGAGGTCATCCCACGCGAGGCACTGGCCTGTGTGCTGGAACTGGACGCAGCGACTGCACAGGTGCACGCGCGGTGCGCGCAGACGCTGGCGGACGCCCAGACGCGGGCGCAGGCGCTGATCGACGACGCCCAACGACAGGCCGAGACGATCCTCCAGGATGCCCAGGACAAGGCCGAGCGCAGTGCACGCCTGGGCTATGCCGCCGGGCTGCGCCGTCAGCTCGACGCGTGGAACGAGCACGGCGTGCGGCATGCCTTCGCGGCCGAGGACGCCGCGCAGCGCGCCCGCGCGCGTCTGGCCGAGATCGTCGCGCACGCTTGCGAACAGGTCCTCTACGGGCACGACCCCGCTGCGCTGTACGCGCGCGCCGCACAGGCGCTGGACGGCGCCCTGGACGAGGCGAAAGCCCTGCGGGTGAGCGTGCATCCCGATGCGCTGGACGACGCACGGCGCGCCTTCGATGCGGCTGCCGCGGCCGCAGGCTGGGCCATGCCGGTGGAACTGTGCGGCGATGCGACGCTAGCCTTGGGTGCCTGCGTGTGCGAATGGGATACCGGCGTGTTCGAGACCGATCTGCGCGATCAGCTGCGCAGCCTCCAGCGGGTCATCCGCCGCGTGCTGGCCGCGCCGCAGGCGGTGCCGGATGTCTGCTGAGATGCCGGTGCTGGAGGCAACGCTCGAGCGCGAACTGGCTGCGCTGGCCTTCGGCCGTCGCTACGGCAAGGTGGTCGAGGTGATCGGCACCATGCTCAAGGTCGCCGGGGTGCAGGTCAGCCTGGGCGAGGTGTGCGAGTTGCGCCAGCGCGACGGCACGCTGTTGCAACGTGCCGAGGTGGTTGGCTTCAGCCGCCATCTCGCCTTGCTGGCGCCGTTTGGCGAGCTGGTGGGCTTGTCGCGCGAGACGCGCGTGATCGGATCTGGGCGCCCCCTGGCGGTGCCGGTCGGGGAGGCGCTGCTGGGGCGCGTACTCGATGGCCTGGGTGAGCCGGCGGACGGCCAGGGGCCGGTCGCCGGCGACGGCTGGGTGCAGATCCAGGCACAGGCGCCGGATCCGATGCGCCGGCGCCTGATCGAACAGCCGCTACCGACCGGTGTGCGCATCGTCGATGGCCTGATGACGCTGGGCGAAGGCCAGCGCATGGGCATTTTCGCCGCAGCCGGCGTGGGCAAGAGCACCTTGATGGGGATGTTCGCGCGCGGCACGCAGTGCGACGTCAACGTGATCGTGCTGATCGGCGAGCGCGGGCGCGAAGTGCGTGAATTCATCGAGATGATTCTCGGCCCAGACGGTCTGGCGCGCAGCGTGGTGGTGTGCGCCACCTCCGATCGCTCCTCGATCGAGCGCGCCAAGGCCGCCTATGTCGGCACCGCCATCGCCGAATATTTTCGCGATCAGGGCATGCGCGTTCTGCTGATGATGGACTCGCTGACACGCTTTGCCCGCGCGCAACGCGAGATCGGCCTGGCCGCCGGCGAGCCTCCCACACGGCGCGGCTTTCCACCGTCGGTGTTCGCCGAGCTGCCACGCCTGCTCGAACGTGCCGGCATGGGCGAGACGGGCTCGATCACCGCGTTTTACACCGTGCTGGCCGAAGACGACACCGGCAGCGATCCGATCGCCGAAGAAGTGCGCGGCATCCTGGATGGCCATCTGATTCTGTCGCGTGAGATCGCCGCCAAAAACCAGTACCCGGCCATCGATGTGCTGGGAAGCCTGAGCCGGGTGATGAGCCAGATCGTGTCTGCCGAGCAACGCCAGTACGCCGGCCAGCTGCGGCGCCTGCTGGCCAAGTACAACGAAGTGGAGACCTTGCTGCAGGTCGGCGAGTACCGCCAGGGCAGCGATGCGGTCGCCGACGAGGCGATCGCCAGGATCGATGCGATTCGCGACTTCCTCAGCCAGTCCACCGATCAGCTCAGCGACTATGACGCCACCCTGGAGCAGCTTGCCGGCGTGATCGACGATGCGTGAGCGTGCCGACACCTGGGCGACGTTGCAGCAACTGAAGACGCGCCGTCATGAGCGGATGCAGGAGCACCTGAGCGACTGCAAACGGGCGCTCGAGCAGTGCGACCGCGAGCGCGCCAGTTGCAGTCATGAGGCCAACGCCTGCACCACGCGCCTGGACGCGTTCGATACCACGCTGGCCGACAAGGCCGGCGCGGGTGAGCCGATCGGCATCGAGGCGATCCTGCAGCACCAGCGCTTCCGCACCGTGCTGGAAGAGCGCTGCCGCGCCGCAGAGCAGGCGCTGGTCGCAGCGACGAAGGCGTTGCAGAGCGCACGCGATGAGGCCGCAACAGTGCAACAGACAGTGAGCAAGCTGCAGGCGCAGGCGGATGTGTACGCGGAAAACGCCGCCCGCGCGCAGCGTGCCTGGCAAGCCCAGCGCGAAGCGGCCGAAGAGGAAGACGCGATCGACGCCTTGCTCGGGCTGCGCTTGCATCGTGCCGCGCGCGGAGTGGGGCAATGAACGACACCGCCACCGCACTGCTGGCGCTGTCATCCCAGGGCGTGTCGCTGCTGACCCTGCTGGCGCTGTGCGGGGTGCGCGTGTTCGTGATGTTTTTCGTGCTGCCGGCAACGGCGCAGGACAGCCTTCCCGGAATGGCGCGCAACGGTGTGGTGTATGTGCTCAGTTCGTTCATCGCCTACGGACAACCGGCCGATGCGCTGGCCAGAATCGAAGCGACCGGCCTGGTCGGGCTGGTATTCAAGGAAGCCTTCCTCGGCCTGCTGATCGGGTTTGCCGCATCCACGGTGTTCTGGGTTGCCGAGAGTGTGGGCCTGCTCATCGACGATGTGTCCGGCTACAACAACGTGCAGATGACCAACCCGCTGAGCGGTGAGCAGAGCACGCCGGTCTCCACGGTGTTGATGCAGTTGGCGATCGTGTCTTTCTACGCGCTGGGCGGCATGCTGATGCTGCTCGGTGCGCTGTTCGAATCGTTTCGCTGGTGGCCGCTGAGCCAGCTCACGCCGGACATGGGCGCGGTCGCCGAGTCCTTCGTCATCCAGCAGACCGACGGCATGATGGCCGCAATCGTCAAGCTGGCCGCGCCGTTGATGCTGGTGCTGGTGCTGGTGGATCTGGCCATCGGCTTTGTGGCGCGCGCCGCCGACAAGCTGGAACCTTCGAATCTGAGTCAACCGATCCGTGGGGTATTGGCGCTGCTGCTGTTGGCATTGCTGACCAGCGTGTTCATCGCGCAATCCGGTGACGCTCTCGGCTTCCTCCATTTCCAGCAGCAGTTGCACGATGCCGCGAACGTTGGCGGCAAGGGGGGCGCAGCGAATTGATCATTGTTGAGACATCGCCTGCCGTGCGCTGCCTACACTGAACCGCACGCGCCCTCGATGTGCTGCTCGACGCTGCAGTACGCAGCACGGCGCTGCATCCGGCACGCAATCCCCGGCTGACGCCTGCCCGCCAGACGCAGCCCTATCGACTTCTTTCACTTGCCTCGCAGAGGGAACGCCATGGCATACGCCTGTCCTCCAGTTCACCGCCATCGACGTGCGCCATTGGCCGCCGCGTTGCTATTGAGCCTGCTGCCGCTGCTGCCGCCGCATGCCGATGCTGCGCAGGTGCCGTGGCATTCGCGCAGCTTCAAATACGTCGCCGACCACAAGGATCTCAAGGAAGTGCTGCGCGACCTGTCCGCCAGCCAATCCATCACCACCTGGATTTCACCGGAAGTGACCGGCACGCTCAGTGGCAAGTTCGAGGCCAGCCCGCAGAAATTCCTTGACGATCTGTCTGCGACATTCGGCTTCGTCTGGTATTACGACGGTGCCGTGCTCAGGATCTGGGGCGCCAACGAAACCAAGAATGCAACCTTGAATCTGGGCGCCGCGTCGACCAGTGCGCTGCGCGATGCGCTTGCGCGCATGCGGCTGGACGATCCGCGTTTTCCGGTCCGTTACGACGAGGCGGCGCACGTGGCGGTGGTGTCCGGCCCGCCGGGTTATGTGGATACCGTCACCGCAATCGCCAAGCAGGTCGAGCAGGGCGCACGCCAACGCGACGCCACCGAAGTGCAGGTATTTCAGCTGCATTACGCGCAGGCGGCCGATCACAGCACCCGCATCGGTGGGCAGGATGTCCAGGTGCCGGGCATGGCCAGCCTGTTGCGCAGCATGTACGGCGTGCGTGGCGCGCCCACGGCGGCGCTGCCCGGGCCGGGTGCGAATTTCGGGCGGGTGCAACCGATCGGCGGTGGCTCGTCCAACACCTTCGGCAACAGTGGCCAGGGTCAGAATGGCGGTGGCGGCAACACCGGCATTCTCGGATTGCCTGCGTCGTGGTTCGGCGGTGCCTCGCCGTCCGATCGCGTGCCGGTCAGCCCGCCGTTGCCGGGCAGTGGCGCCAATGCGCCGGCCAGCGTGTGGCCGGAGATGAGCCAGGCCCGCCGCGATGCGCCGCTGGCGGTGGACGCCGGCAGCGGCGGCGAGCAGGCTTCCGACGCGCCGGTGATCGAAGCCGACCCGCGCACCAATGCCATTCTCATCCGCGACCGCCCCGAGCGCATGGCCGCCTATGGCACCTTGATCCAGCAGCTCGACAACCGCCCCAAGCTGCTGCAGATCGATGCCACCATCATCGAGATCCGCGACGGTGCCATGCAGGATCTCGGCGTGGACTGGCGGTTCCACAGCCGGCGTGTGGATGTGCAGACCGGCGACGGGCGTGGTGGCCAGCTTGGCTACGATGGCAGCTTGAGCGGTGCAGCAGCGGCGGGTGCAACCGCGCCGTTGGGCGGGACGTTGACCGCTGTCCTTGGCGATGCGGGGCGTTACCTGATGACGCGCGTCTCGGCGCTCGAGCAGACCGACAAGGCCAAGATCGTGTCCACCCCGCAAGTGGCGACGCTGGACAACGTGGAAGCGGTGATGGATCACAAGCAGCAGGCATTCGTGCGTGTCAGCGGTTACGCAGCCGCAGACCTCTACAACCTGTCCGCAGGTGTGTCGCTACGCGTATTGCCGAGTGTGGTGCCGGGCTCGCCAAACGGACAGATGCGGCTGGATGTGCGTATCGAAGACGGGCAGTTGGGCACCAATACCGTCGATGGCATTCCCGTCATCACCTCCAGCGAGATCACCACGCAGGCATTCGTCAACGAGGGCCAGAGCCTGCTGATCGCCGGGTATGCCCAGGATACCGATCAGACCGATCTGAACAAGGTTCCCGGGCTGTCCAAGATTCCCCTGGTCGGCAACCTGTTCAAGCATCGCCAAAAGAACGGCTCGCGGCTGCAGCGGTTGTTCTTGCTGACCCCGCATATCGTCTCGCCCTGAGCAGCGCTTCGGGGTGTAGCCGATGCTGTGACAACGTGCAGGCTGCCGCGTGGCGCAGCAGCCTGCACGCATTGCCAATCAGGCTTGGCCGGTAATGCTCGACAGGTTGGCGTTGAAACCGCCACCCACACTGTTGCCGCCCAGGCTGCTGTTGACCGAACCGCCACCGCCCATGCCGGCGCCGCCCTGGTTCTGCATCAGCTGCATCACGATCTGCATCAGCATCTGCGTCAACGGACTCAGGCCTTCCTGTTGACCGTTCTGCGGTTGTTCGTTGCCACACTCCTGATTGGCATCGCTGCCCTGGCTCTGTTGCAGCATCATCATGATGAACATGGCGAGCAACTGATCCAGCTGCTGTTCGGAGCCAGCCGAAGGCGAGTGCTGACTGGAGTCCTCGTGTTGCTGAGGCCCGATGCCCATCGTCTGCAGATTGCTGATATTCGAAAAGTTGTTCCCGATAGAGTCCATGGTGATTCCCGTCTCATGTGGTTGAACTGGATACATCGCGGATTGCCGGAAAGCTGCAACGGCAAGATCGCAACGGGGACGCTGCGCTGCCCCGAGCGCAAAGTAGAAGAGGCAACGGCGGTGCATCTGCCAGGACGCGAAGGTGCGCTTTTGCTTGCGAACGTGACTGCGGAAAACGCAGGGAAACCCATGGAAAACAGCTGTGTTGCAACGCTGCGTGTTGTGATTTCGTTTACGTCATAGATGCTTCGTCCAGCGTGTGCATGCGGATGCACAGCACCGTTATGGTGTCGCGATCGAGCGGAGCGTCGGACCAGCCGGGGGTGTGCGTCCACTCCGCTACGTTGCTGGAATGAACGACGATCAGGTGACAGACATGAAAGAGACCGATACGCCGACCACGTGTGCGTCTGTGCACGGCACGGATGTCTGGCGTCAACTGTGTTGTGCCACGCTCTCGAGAAACATGCGCGTAGGCGCGCGATGGTGCGCGCTCCAGCCCAGGCATGCTGCCGCCCCTCGGCGACGCGTGTTGATTGCGGCGGCGTTGCTGTGCGCCGCGCCGCTCGCACGCGCAGACTGTTTTGAAGAAGCCGCCGGCTATCAACATGTCAATCCGTGGGTGCTGCGTGCCATTGCGTGGCAGGAATCACGTGGCCGTGCCGACGCGATCCATCGCAACAACAACGGCACGATCGATTATGGAAAGATGCAGATCAATTCGATCCATCTGCGGCGCCTTTCCAGTTACGGCATCTCCAGGGACGCGTTGATGCAGCCGTGCGTCAGCGTGTATGTCGCCGCCTGGCGGCTGCGCGAGATGACCAATAAATATGGAAATACCTGGGCCGCCGTGGGCGCCTATCATTCCGAAACGCCCGCCGAGCGCGATAAATATGCGCATGCCATCCATGCGATTCTGACCAAGCGCGGCGTGGTTGCCGAGTAACCCTGCTGCGATCGCGGGAGCGCGTGTGGTGTAGCACATGGCATCAAGCCAGCCGCGCCCGCCTGGTGGCGGGCGCGGTGGTTTTGATCGCTGTGCTTACTCAACCTGCGAGCGAGGCGCCTCGGCTGCGCGAACGGCCGCCTCGGCTTGCCAGGTGGCGCCGATGGTCTTGTATTGCATTCCGGCGACCACGCCGGACACCGTATTGGAGAGCAATCCGCTGCGTGTGGGCGACAACCCGAGCCACGCGCCAATCATGTTGATGGCGGTACCAAGCGCGATATTGGAATTGATGGCGGCCGTGCGTGCGACCGAATGATCCATGACCCGCTCATAATCCTCGCGCTTGCCCTTCCACTCGGGTTCCCAGATCTGCTGCGTCCCGGCTTCGTCGGCTTCGTGCTGGGTGACGTTGATCCAGTCCAGCGTCTCCAGGCCGACATTCAAGGCGGTGTTTACCGCCGATTGACGCAAGATGACGCTGGTCGCCTCGCCTTGGGTGAAAGGCGAGTGCAGGCCGGCCCAGCGCTGCCGGGCCGCTGCAAAGTCCGGCGATGCCAGCTCGTTGGATGCCAGATTGGTCAGGACGTTGGCCATGCCGTAGAACCTGCCGGCGCTGGTGATATGCGGATCGCTGATGCCGCCATTGGAGCGGTTGGGGTCGCGCATTCCCACCATCTTGAAGGTTGCCTGGATGGTGTCGCGCGCTGCGGCATAAGCGGCGATCTTCAGATCGCTGGCCAGCAGCCTGGCCGCCGTCTCCGGTTGGCCCGCTGACTTACCGGCCGCACCCACGGCGATGTTGCTCACGATGCCGGCCAGCGCGAGCCGGGTGACCAGATCCGAATAATGTTGTTGCTCGGCTTTCTTGTGAGTGCGTTCGTCGTCGGACAATGCATGCCACTGTTCGAGACTGAGATTGTGGAAGCCTCGCGCAGCCGCGTCGGGATTGCGGTTTTCGCGGTTGCTTCGCAGCGTATGCAGCGCCATCTGCAGCGTGCCGGAGACTGCCTGCATGGCGACGACCGCTTCGGGCGGAAGCTGGCGAAGAACGGCAAACAACCCTTCGCCCAGCAACTCACGCGCGAAGGTGGTCGGTCCCACCGAGCTTGCCTGGTGCACCAGATGTCCCAGCGCAGCGCCCAGGTATTGCTTGTCGACACTGATCGGCAGGACGCCGCGCGCTGCAGCCGCCACCGCGGCGGCGGTCGGTCCAAGGACGGTGCGTACGCCACGCGCCGCGCCGGTTCCGATCGATGCAGCCAGCGCGCCCAGCCGCTCGGCGGTTGTGCTTGCGCTGGCTGCTGCCGCAGGTGCGGTGGTCGTTGCAGATGTGTGCACCGGCGGGGCCGGTTGTTCGTGAAAGATTGGAGGTGTATCGAACGGTTCCAGGAAGTTTCTGGTGCTCTGGAAGTGCTCGCTGCTGCTCTGCTCGTCGTGCAGGATCGACGCGTCTGTGGCATGCAGTAACGGGCTCTCACCGGTGTGCTGGTTTCTGTCGGCAGCGCCGCCAGACCCTGTGTTGCGTTTCGGGTTGTCGCGTCGTCGGGACGGTCTGGGAGCCAGGCGCGACAGTGCAGGGTTTGCTGGCGGCGTCGGCGCCGCACTGTGCTGTTGTGGCTGCGGTATGTCGATCACGACGTCTGCATTCGTCGATCGCGCTGGCTGGGAAGCACTGGCTGAAGGTGTCTTCATCACGGCATGTCCTCGCTGTGGTGGGAAAGGCGGCGTGCTGCCGCCCGGGCTTGCAGGGCTGCTGACGTGCGGCGTTGACGGCCGGCACATCGTTCGACGGACGCATGGCGTTGCCAGCCTCGATTGCAGCGCCGGGGTCGCTGGTGGCCGGGCGACGCGTCGATCGACGCGACAACGCGCTCCACGTGGGCACGCAGACACGGTCTGGCGCACGTGCCGTCATCAACGGTCCGGGCTAATACAGTGCGAATTACTCAGCGTGCAATCGAAGTGCTCAGGCGTGCCCTGGCATTCATGGCCACCTTGTGTGGCATACGTTGTCGTCGTCAGTGACTTGAAAATGCCATCAAGCCCCAGATCCGGGACGCTTCAATTGCGAAATGATCATTCCCCAACGGAATATGTCAGTCGTTGTGCGGATGAAATGTGTCTGCTGTTGGGCGTGTCTTCGTCTACCCGAAGACAGCGTCGTGCGCGCAGCGACGACCACACTTGAGACGCGGCCTGGTTCGGGCAAGCAGCCCAGCCAGCTCAAGCAGCGATTTGGGGATGAGGTCGTGAAGCTGGTCGGTTGAGGTCCAATCGATGCACACGGCATAACGCCCGGCCATTCGGCCGGGCGTTTTCCTTTCAGCTCAGCCAGCTGCTGCACCCGCTGGTGTTCTTGCTGTCGCAACTGGCCTGCATTTTCTGCTGCAGCCGCGCCAGCACCGCGCTGCCTTCCCGATGATGCTGCGTGCTCCAGGTCTTGAGCGAGGTGCCAAGCGCCTTGAGGTTTTGAAGGTTACGCCGACCGTATCGATCCGGCTGGCCTGCCAACTCGCCGATCACCTGTGCAGTGGCAGATTCGATAGCAGCGGTGTCCTGGGGGCTGAGCCGGATCACCCCATTGGCATACCGCAGCGCCGACTCCACGCGCAGGACGGGGCCTTGGGAACCTTCGTAGGACTTTTTCAACCACGTCAGCGCTGTCTTGGGGTCGTTGCGTTCTTCGGCCAGATCGGCGAGGAACTGCATGTAGTGATTGGGCGTCTTGCTACGCGTCAGCTCGCCCAGCAGCAGTTGTTCTGCACCGGCGGTATCACCTGTATCGTCCAGTAGTCCCGCGGCTCCGGTGATGACGGACTGTCGTTCTTCATCGGTCTTGGCCGTCTGCACGGCCCATTGCACGCGCTGGCGAACGGTGTCGAGCACCGCTGCCGGCAGCGGTGGTTGCGGCTTCTTTGGCTCGCTACCCGGGGTTTGACCCTGTGCCAGGCGAGCGAGATCGATCTGCGTGGAGGCGGTGATCATCCGGTCCACGATCGGCAGGGTGGCGTCGGCATAAACCTTGTCCAGCGCCTGATTCAGCGCCAAGGACAGCGCCGCGCGCTCGCCTGGGTCGCTGGTGGATGCCATCACCAGGCGTGGGGCAAAACGACTCAGCTCGGTGCGGTTTGCGCGCACCTCCGACGGATCGGCCAGAACGGCCTTCAGCAACGCCAGGTGCGCCGGGCTGGCAACCGGTGGCGTTGTTGCGATGGACAACTCCAGCAGCGCGAATCTGCGCTGCAGCGCAGGCTGCGGTGCCGAGGCGGCCAACTGCGCAAGCACATCGCTTGCACTGCGCGTTTTCGACGGCTCGCGCGCCATGCCCCACCACTCGTAGCCGGCCAGCAAGGTCCAGTCGTCTGCGCGCAATTCCTTCGGGGTCTTCAACGCCCGGTCGAGCAACTGCTCCGAGGTCATGGTCTGCGTGGCAGCCACCTGCAACGCGTCGGCCAGGCGGGCATTGTCGCTGTAGCCGGCCAGGCGCGTGATCAGGCTGCGATCCGGGCGCAGCACGATGATGGTTGGATACCCCTTGACGTTGAATTGATCGCCCCACTTCTGGGCATCTGCAAGGTCCACGTCCAGATGCACCGCCACGAATTTGCGCGTCAATTCAATAAAGGCGGGATCCTTGAACAAGGTGGCCTGAAGCTGGTTGCACGGTGGGCACCAGACGGCGCCCCAATACAGCATGAGCGGCTTGCCGCTTGCCTTGGCCTCGGCGAAGGCGCCATCAACATCGCCCTCGCGCCAGGCAATGCCGGCGCTGGCAGGAGTGGCTGCCGATTTGGTCTGTACAGGCGGCGCTGGTGTGTCCGGCTTGCCGCAGCCGGTCAGGGTTGCCAGCACGGCCAACAGCGCGATCGAGGACGACGCAGGGCGTTGGAACGACAGCTTCATGGGAATCACCGGACAAGAGCAGAGGAAGATCGAATGACCGAACGCGCGGCGTTGCGCCGACGGCGGATGACGTCAAGCTCTTTGTAGCCCTGCCGCCAACCTGGCAGCATCGTTGGATGCGAAATGGTGTTGGCACCAGCGCAGCGGCACGAATCAACGTCTCGATGTCGCCGATGAGCGGCAGCGCAAGATCGGATGGCTTCAACGCATTCCCTGGCCAAGACAGGCGTTGTACCTGGTGAGTAAGGCTTCTCCATGGAACGGCCCACGCAATCTTTCGCTTATGGCGTGATAGCGATGCGCTACACGGACCTTGGTGATTTACCTGAACGGCACAGCAGCCGCATCGCCCTTACCTAATTCTGGCCTCAAGAAATGCCGATCACTGCCGTTAGCGCCAATTCCTAACCAAACGGCAGAGGTCGCCATGTTTTTCTCCGACGGTCACAAGGTCGAGGCGTTGACCAAGGCGATTGAATCCACATTGCAGGGGGGCACCGCGCAGTGGCCGAGCAACGGCCCCGCCCTGCTTCTCAAGAAGATGGCAGAGCGCTTGTGTGCCGCCCAACAGGAGCGTGACCTGGCGAAAGTCCAGGCGGCTGATGCGGCGGCTGCACTGCGTCAACTGGAAGGACGCTTTGAACTGGTTGCCAACAGCACCACAGACGGCCTTTGGGATATCGGCGTCATCGATGGAGACCCCACGCATCCTGACAGCCCGGTGTGGTGGTCGCCCCAGATGCGCGCTCTGTTGGGCTTCTCCTCCGAGCAGGAGTTCCCCAATGTGCTGGACAGCTGGGTTGCCTGCCTGCACCCGGATGACAAGCAGCCGACGCTGGACGCCTTCGCGGCGCATCTTGCGGACAGCAGTGGCCGGACCCCCTATGACGTCGAGAACCGTCTGCGTCTGAAGTCGGGCCAATACCGCTGGTTCCGTGCATTCGGCACCACCGAGCGCGACGCGCAAGGCTTGCCGCTTCGGGTGGCGGGTGCGCTCACCGACATCACCGAGCGCCGTGACCGAGAGCAGTTTCTCGACATTACACTGACGCGCTTTGAGCTCGGCTCGCAGATGCTGAGCGATGGCTTGTGGGACATGAGTGTCATCGCCGGTGACCCGATCAATCCCAGCAACGAGTTCTGGTGGTCACAGCAGTTCCGCCACTTGCTGGGCTTTGAGTCCGAGCAAGAATTTCCCAATGTATTGGACAGCTGGGCGTCGCGGCTTCATCCGGAAGACAGAACGCGGTCGTTGAACGCCTTCGCGGCGCATTTGAACGACCGCAGTGGCCGCACCAACTTCGATATCGAGTACCGCCTGCAGCTCAAGAACGGCCAGTATCGGTGGTTCCGGGCACGCGGCCTGACCAAACGTGCGGCAGACGGCACCCCGCTGCGCGCGGTGGGCGCATTGATGGATGTGGAGGCCGGACGTCAGCTGGGCGAAGTGGCAAACACACTCAGCAACGCGGCAGGAGACATCGTGCGCAGCAACGATGACCTGTCGCGGCGCACCGAGCAGCAGGCAGCCGCGCTCGAGGAGACTGCAAGCTCCATGGAAGAAATGACCAGCATCGTGCGCAAGAATGCTGACGGCGCGCGCCAGGCCAATGCGCTTGCCAGTAGCGCCGCAGAGACGGCCCTGCGTGGTGGGCAATTGGTCAATGGCGTCGTCAGCACGATGTCAGCGATCCAGACATCGTCGCGGAAGATTGGGGAAATCATCACCGTCATCGACGGTATCGCGTTCCAGACCAATATCCTCGCCTTGAATGCAGCCGTGGAAGCGGCGCGTGCGGGAGAACAGGGGCGTGGGTTTGCGGTGGTGGCCTCCGAAGTGCGCAGCCTCGCTCAGCGCTGCACCACGGCCGCAAAGGAAATTCGCGATCTGATCGCCGATTCCGGCGCGAAGGTGGGGCAGGGGGCGGAGCAGGTCAACGTGGCGGGCAAAGCCATGGAGGAGTTGCTGGCGTCGGTAAAGCAAGTCAACGACATCATGGGTGAGATCGCGGCGGCCAGCCACGAGCAAAGTGCCGGGATCGAGCAGATCAATCAAACCATTGCCCAGATGGATGCAGCAACGCAGCAGAATTCAGTGCTGGTTGACACCATGGCATCGTCCGCCCGTGCACTCGAAGATCAAGCAACCGCATTGGTGGAGAGTGTTGAGAGCAGTTCACGCAGCATCAATGGAAAACCAGCGCTCGCATTGGTGGCCTGACGCCTTGTGTCGCCCCAGCGCCGCCCTGCGACGTGGTGGTTTCACGAAGCAGGGCGGTGCATTGGGAGGCGGGCGTCAGACGGCGCTCGAGTGACGATCTGGTCTGCATCGGCGTATCAAGGCCGACTGCCTGCCGCGCTGCGCGCGTGGCGGGAACTCACCTATAAGCGGGGAAGCGAATCGCTCGGGAACGCAGCAGCGAGCCCGTGCGAAGATATGCTTTGGCGTTGCTCGCTTCCCAGTCGCTTGGGTATCACACAGGTTCGAGGGTGTCAGGGCGGGTATCAATGGACGGTTTCGGGGTATATCCCGTTTAAAAACAATCAGATAGGCCTGACATGTTGCTCATGCTCGATAACTACGACAGCTTCACTTACAACCTCGTGCAGTACCTGCAGGCCCTGGGCGCGGAGGTCACGGTGGTGCGCAACGATGCGATGAGCGTCGATCAGATCGCCGCGCTCAAGCCGGAGCGCATCGTGATCTCGCCCGGTCCGCGCACGCCCAACGAGGCCGGTGTCTCGCTGCAGCTGATCGAGCAACTGGGCCAGACCACGCCGATCCTGGGCGTCTGTCTGGGCCACCAGAGCATCGGTCAGGTCTATGGCGGCGATGTGATCCGCGCCGGCAACATCATGCATGGCAAGACCTCGCCGATCCGCCACCAGGGTAAGGGCGTGTTCGCCGGCCTGCCGGACAGCTACGAGGCCACGCGCTACCACTCGCTGGTGGTGGACAAGACCACCTTGCCCGAAGCGCTGGAAGTCACCGCCTGGACCGAGAATCCGGATGGCTCGGTGGAAGAGATCATGGGCCTGCGCCATCGCCAGTTTCCGGTCGAAGGCGTGCAGTTCCATCCCGAATCGATCCTGACCCAGCACGGTCATACCTTGCTGAAAAACTTCCTGGAGCGCTGACCGAAATGCGCACCGCGCACGTCGCCCGTGTCTATACAGCAGTTGTCGATGCAGGCTTCAGCAACGTCGATGCACCAGCTGCCCATGCGTACGATGCCCGCAATCATCTGTCCTGCATGGCAGAGAGGGTTCGCCGTTTCGTTTCTTCAACGTCTGCATCCGGATCACGATGAGCACCACTGGCGACAACGTCCACTTCTACGAACCAAGCCAGGGCCACGGGCTACCGCACGATCCGTTCAATGCCATCGTCGGTCCGCGACCGATCGGCTGGATCGGGTCGCGCAGCGCCGACGGCATCGCCAATCTGGCGCCTTACAGCTTCTTCAACGCCTTCAACTACGTGCCGCCGATCGTCGGCTTTGCCAGCATCGGCCGCAAGGACAGCCTGCGCAACATCGAAGCCACCGGCGAATTCACCTGGAACCTGGCCACGCGTCCGTTGGCCGAGGCCATGAATGCCAGCGCGGCGATGGTGTCCTCGGAGGTGGATGAGTTCGCACTGGCCGGCTTGCAGATGGCAGCTTCGCGCCTGATTGATGCGCCGCGTGTGGCGGCAAGCCCGGTGAGTTTCGAATGTCGGCTCAGCCAGTTGCTGCCGCTGCAGAGCGCAAGCGGGCAGGCCATCGAAACCTGGCTGGTACTGGGTGAAGTGGTGGGTGTGCATCTGGCGCACGCGGCGTTGCAGGACGGCATTTACGATCCCGCTGCCGTGCAGACGATCCTGCGCGCCGGCGGTGCCGCCGATTATTTCGAAGTGCAGGCCCAAGCGCGTTTCCGCATGCGGCGTCCCGGTCAATGAGCGTCGCCTGCAACGTCGCTGCATGGCATTGCACCGACGCTGGCATGTCTCTCCACGCCTGATCGATCCACAGTCCTCTCGCACTTCTCCCACGTTTTTTCACGGTCCTCTCGCCCATGCCCATCACCCCGCAAGAAGCCCTGCAGCGCACTATCGAACACCGCGAAATCTTTCACGACGAAATGGTCGAGTTGATGCGGCAGATCATGCGCGGCGAGGTCTCCGACATGATGGTTGCCGCCATCCTTACCGGGCTGCGGGTCAAGAAGGAGACCATCGGCGAAATCGCCGGTGCAGCCACGGTGATGCGCGAGTTCTCGCGCCGCGTGGAAGTAAGCGACCGCCAGCACATGGTGGATATCGTCGGCACCGGCGGCGATGGCTCGCACACCTTCAACATCTCCACCTGCGCGATGTTCGTGGCTGCCGCCGGTGGTGCCAAGGTCGCCAAGCACGGCAACCGCAGCGTCTCGTCCAAGTCCGGCAGTGCCGACGCGCTAGAAGCATTGGGCGCAGTGATCGAACTGCAGCCCGAGCAGGTCGCCGCCTCGCTGGCGCAGACCGGCATCGGCTTCATGTACGCGCCGGTGCATCACCCGGCGATGAAAATGGTGGCGCCGGTACGTCGCGAAATGGGCGTGCGCACCATCTTCAACATCCTCGGCCCGCTCACCAACCCGGCGGGTTCGCCGAACATCCTGATGGGCGTGTTCCATCCGGATCTGGTCGGCATCCAGGCGCGCGTGCTGCAGGAGCTCGGCGCCGAGCGCGCGCTGGTGGTGTGGGGCCGCGATGGCATGGACGAACTCTCGCTCGGTGCCGGCACCTTGGTCGGCGAGCTGCGTGATGGCCAGGTGCGCGAATACGAAGTGCATCCGGAAGATTTCGGCATCGCCATGTCGGCCAGCCGCAATCTCAAGGTGGCCGATGCCGCGCAATCGCGCACGATGCTGTTGCAGGTGCTGGACAACGTGCCCGGCCCGGCGCTGGACATCGTGGCGCTCAACGCCGGCGCGGCCCTGTATGTTGCCGGTGTGACCGACAGCATCGCCGCCGGCGTGGTGCGTGCGCGTGCGGTACTGGCCGATGGCTCGGCGCGCGCCAAACTGGATGCCTATGTCGCCTTCACCCGTCAGGCTGCTGCGCAGTCCTGATCCATGCAGTGTCCGCACTCCGCACGTCTGCGATGTCACCACGCCGGTGTTCCTGCCCCGAGAAAGCGGCAACCGCTGGCCGGCATCGTCACGGTGCCGCTGGCATGCTGTGCACTGGCGTGCGGCCAGCTCAGTTGCGGCCGTCTTGACCGATAATGCCCGCCCGCCAGGACCCGATACGATGAGCGATATCCTCAACACCATCCTTGCCCGCAAGGCCGAAGAAATCGCCGAGCGCAGTGCACGCGTGCCGCAGGCCGAGCTGGTCGCGCGCTGCGCCGACCTGCCGCTCACACGCGGCTTTGCTGCCGCCATGCAGGCCAGCATCGCCGCCGGCGACCCGGCCGTGATCGCCGAAGTGAAGAAGGCCAGCCCGTCCAAAGGCGTGATCCGGCCAGACTTTCATCCGGCCGACATCGCCGTCAGTTACGAGTTCGGTGGCGCCAGTTGCCTGTCGGTACTCACCGATGTGGATTTCTTCCAGGGCGCCGATGCGTATCTTCAGCAAGCGCGCGAGGCCTGCACGCTGCCGGTGCTGCGCAAGGATTTCACTGTCGACCCCTATCAGGTCTACGAAGCGCGCGTGCTCGGTGCCGACTGCATCCTGCTGATCGTTTCGGCGCTGGAAGACGCGCAACTGGCCGATCTCTCCGGCCTGGCCATGCAACTCGGTCTGGACGTGCTGGTAGAAGTACACGACATCGACGAGCTCGAGCGCGCCGTGCAGGTGCCGGTGCCGCTGGTGGGTATCAACAACCGCAACCTGCGCACCTTCGAGGTCTCATTGCAGACCACGCTGGACATGCGCGCCGCCGTGCCGCGCGATCGCATCCTGGTCACCGAGAGCGGCATCGTCACTCCGGCCGATGTGCAGTTGATGCGCAGCCACGATGTGAACGCGTTTCTGGTCGGCGAGACCTTCATGCGCGCGCCCGAACCCGGCGAGTCGCTGCGTCAGCTATTCTTTGCGCATGACTGAGTCGTATCCCGCACCGCGCGACGACGCCCCGCTGGTGGTCTTCGATTTCGACCACACGCTGTACGACGGCGATTCCGGCAGCCATCTGTTTGCCTGGCTGATCAAACGCAACCCGTTGCGTCTGCTGGTGGCCTTGTTGGCTTCGCCAATTCTCGGCCCGATGGTGGCGATGCTGCCGACCCGCAGGCGCGGTGTCTCCGGCTATGTGTGGATCGCCACCTTCGGCCTGCATCGCACGCGCGAATTCAATCGCTTCATCGATGCGTACGTGCTCAAGCATGAAGCGCAGATCCGGCAGCGCTTGCTGCCGCATGCGTTGAAAGTGTTTACCGACCATCGCGCCGCCGGCGATCGGGTCGTGGTCGCCACCGGCGCACCGCCGGAACTGGCGCGTGCGATTCTCGGCTTCGTCGCGCATCAGGACGTGCCGGTGATCGGCAGCCTGGTCGGCCCACGCCTGGGTGCGGTCACCGCGCGGCGCCACTGCCACAACGAAGAAAAGATGCGCATGCTGCGCGAGCGCGGCTATGCCGACATCGCCATCGCCTATTCGGACAGCACGGCCGATCTGCCGTTGTTGAAGGCCGCGCGCGCACCGGTGGTGGTCAACCCCAAAGCCAATCGCGAAGCACTGTTCCGTCAGGTGCTGCCTGCAGGCACACCGATCCTCAACTGGGGTTGCCGCGACCGCGGCGGCAAGGCGCTGTAGCGCCTGACACGCCCGGCAATCGATAGCGGAAAGCGCCTGACTGCATCAGTCCGCATGCCTTGCGACATGCGGCTCAAACGGCGGTCGGTGCGATGTTGCACCAACCGCGACCACAACCGCTTAGCGCGTGCCGTACAGCACGACGGTCTTGCCGCGTGCATGCAACAGGCCATCGGCTTGCAGTTTCTTGAGCACGCGCCCGGCCATTTCGCGCGAGCAACCGACAAGGCGTGCCAACTCCTGCCGTGAAACGCGCAGCTGGGTGCCCTGCGGATGGCTCATCGCTTCAGGCTCCTTGGACAGATCGTGCAGCGTACGCACGATACGGTCGGTCACGTCCAGGAATGCCAGGCGGCTGGCTTTCCTTGTGGTATCGAGCAATCGCTTTGAGAGCTGAACGCCAATCGCGTACAGGATGCGGGGCGCATCCGGTGACAGACTGGTCTGGAACAGTTGCTGCAGCCGCTCGTAGCTGATTTCGGCCAGTTCGCATTGGGTGCGGGTGCGCAAGATCACCTCGCGCGTATCGGATTCGATGAACAACCCCATCTCGCCGACGAACTCGCCACTGCCGAAGTAGCCCAGCACCAACTCACGATCGTCATCTTCCTCGGCGATGATGCTGACCGAGCCGCTGACAACGTAATAGAGGGTGCCGGCCGGGTCTCCTGGCCGGAACACATCGGTCCGGGTCGGATAGCGCCTGCGGTGGCTGTGCGCCAGAAAACGCTCAATCGTGCCAGCGTCCAGTGCCAGATAAGGGGTAGCGTTACGTACCGTCGTGGTGACAACCGTCGTGTTTCCTGGGCTCATGGTAGTTCCGCGTGTAATTCCTGAAGCTTAACGGCATGAGTCATGCAAGGTAAACCATTCTCAACGTCGGCATTTCGTTGCTGGGATCTTTGGCTCATAATTGACTCCTTTCCCGCCTTCCATAAGGACAGACCGACGTGGTCAAGCCGTTGCCTCGCCTGAGGCTACAGGGGTTCAACAACCTCACCAAGGCGTTGAGCTTCAACATCTACGACGTCTGTTATGCGCGTACTGAAGAGGAGCGTCAGCGCTACATCGAGTATATCGATGAGCAGTACGACGCGGACCGTCTGACGCAGATCCTGACCGACGTGGCCGAGATCATTGGCGCCAACATCCTCAATATCGCACGTCAGGACTACGATCCGCAGGGCGCGTCGGTGACGATCCTCATCTCGGAAGAGCCCGTCATCGACAAGAAGCAGGCCGGCAAGGAGTTGATTCCTGAAGCCGTGGTTGCTCATATGGACAAGAGTCATATCACTGTCCATACATATCCCGAGACGCATCCGCAGGAAGGCATCGCGACATTCCGCGCCGATATCGACGTCGCCACGTGCGGTGTGATCTCGCCGTTGAAGGCGCTGAACTACCTGATCGAGAGTCTGGAATCGGACATCGTGATCATGGACTACCGTGTCCGTGGCTTCACCCGCGATGTAAAGGGCAAGAAGCACTACATCGACCACAAGATCAACTCGATCCAGCACTTCATGGCCAAGAACGTGAAGTCGCGTTACGAGATGTTCGACGTCAATGTCTATCAGGAAAATATCTTCCACACGAAGATGCACCTGAAGGACTTCGACCTCGATCAGTACCTGTTCGAAGAGCGCGCCAAGAACCTCTCGTTCAAGGAGCGCATGAAGATCGAAACGCTGTTGAAGCGCGAAATCGAAGAGCTGTTCCACGGGCGTAACCTGAGCGAATAAGCGCAGGATTCGACCTGTTGCGTGCTTGTTTGCAAGCGCGCGCAAGATGCAAGGCGGGACGGCCCGCCACGCGATGACCTCGCGTTCCACAGCCGACGGCGGCCCAGTGTGCAAACACTGGGTCGCTTTTTTTTTGTGCGTTTTTCAAGTGAGGAGTGATGCGATGCCCTGGATCTATCTGTTGTTGGCCGGCCTGTTCGAAATCGGCTTTGCCATGGGCCTGAAGTACAGCGACGGTTTTACGCGCCTGTGGCCGACCGTGCTGACGGTCGGCCTGGCAGCCATCAGCCTGTGGTTGTTGACGCAGGCACTGAAGACCATCCCGGTGGGAACCGGTTACGCGATCTGGACCGGCATTGGCGCAGTGGGCGTCACCATCGCTGGCATCGCGTTGTTCGGCGACAGCGCGTCGTGGCCGCGCCTGGCGTGCATCGGCCTGATCGTTGCCGGTGTGATTGGCTTGAAGCTCGCCTAAAACCAACCGCCTAAAAGCGGTAGGCGATGGTCTTCATGAGCTTGGAGGCCAGGGCCATGGCGCTGGGAATCGGCGGCGGCAGGATGCGGGCGCCAGCCTGTTCGGCCTGATCGGCGTGGCGTGCTTCGTCAATCTTCATCACGCGCAGGATGGCGCGACTGCGCTGGTCGATCGCGGGCAGGGTCTCCAGGTGCTCGTCCAGATGGGCTTCGACCTGGCGCTCGGTCTCGACCACGAAGCCCAGGCTCCAGTCGTCGCCGCGCAATCCGGCCAGTGCGCCGAGGGCGTAGCTGCCGGCGTACCAGAGCGGGTTGAACAGGCTGGGGCGGCTGTCCAGTTCGTGCAGACGGTCGGCGCACCAGGCCAGGTGGTCGGTTTCTTCCTGCGCCGCTTCCAGCAAGTGTTGCTGGGTGTGGGCATCGCGGGCGACCGCCGCCTGGCCGAAATACAGGCCTTGCGCGCAGACCTCGCCGACATGGTTGATGCGCATCAGCCCGGCGGCATGCCGGCGTTGGTTTGGTTCAAGCGCGATGTCGGGCGTGTCGGCGGCTGGATTGGGTCGCTCGGCAGGCGGATTGCCGAATACCGTGTCCAGCGCGCGCTGGGCTTCGACCAGGAGCCGGTCGAGCGGGCTATGCAGTCGGAATGAAGAGGTCTGGGTCATCCGGCGATTCTGGCCCCCGGCCGGCGCGCTGCCAACCGCCCAGCGCCGGCCGGTGGGGCGACTTGCGCCGCCGCGGGGCGTCCCGTACAATCCCGCCTCTTCTGTTTCGCCTTCACAACGCGTGGCAAAGTTCCAGCGGTCATTACCGCTGCAATCCGCCCGACTACTCAAGAGCTTCCTCATGACTACGTTCACCGCCAAGTCCGAGACCGTCCAGCGCGACTGGTATCTCGTTGACGCCGCCGGCAAGACGCTTGGCCGTCTCTGCACCGAACTGGCTAGCCGCCTGCGCGGTAAGCACAAGCCGATCTATACCCCTCACGTCGATACTGGCGATTACCTCGTGGTGATCAATGCCGAAAAGATCGTGGTCACGGGCAACAAGCTGAAAGACAAGAAGTATCACCGCTTCACCGGCTACATCGGTAACTTGAAGACCGAGAGCCTGGAGCAGGCGCTGCAGCGCCACCCGGAGCGCGTGATCGAAATCGCCGTCAAGGGCATGCTGCCGAAGGGTCCCCTGGGCCGCACCATGTACCGCAAGCTCAAGGTCTATTCGGGTGCCGAGCATCCGCACGCCGCTCAGCAGCCGCAAGTTCTGGATATCTAATCATGGCTATCACGCAAAACTACGGCACCGGTCGCCGCAAGTCCTCCACCGCTCGCGTGTTCCTGCGCAAGGGTACCGGCAACATCTCGGTCAACGGCCTGCCGTTGGACAAGTTCTTCGGTCGCGAAACTGCGCGCATGATCGTGCGTCAGCCGCTTGAGCTGACCAAGAACACCGAAAGCTTCGACATCCTGGTCACCGCTTCTGGCGGCGGCACTACCGGCCAGGCCGGTGCGATCCGCCTGGGCATCGCCCGTGCGCTGGTCGAATACGACGAAACCCTGAAGTCCGAGCTGCGCAAGGCTGGCTTCATGACCCGTGACGCCCGCGAAGTCGAGCGTAAGAAGGTCGGTCTGCACAAGGCCCGTCGCGCTACCCAGTTCTCCAAGCGCTGATCCATCGCGTTTGCTGCGTCCCGGTTCGCCGGGACGCCTGCTTCAAAAGCCCGGCCACGCCGGGCTTTTGTCGTTTTGGGGTGTGTAAATTTCGCTTGCCTGAAAGTCATCAGGCAACAAAAAAGGCCCGATCTTTCGATCGGACCTTCTGTGTTTGGCTGCCCCGGATGGATTCGAACCACCGATGCCTGAGTCAGAGTCAGGTGCCTTACCGCTTGGCGACGGGGCAATAAAACGTGTTGGTCCAAGATTATCGCATGCCAATGTGCGCATGAATACCTTGGTGGCTATGGGTGGACTCGAACCACCGACCCCAGCATTATGAGTGCTGTGCTCTAACCGGCTGAGCTACATAGCCTAGGGAGCCGGCAATTCTTACCAAGCGTCCGTGTGTTGTCAAGCATTTCGTTTTCAGCTTGTGAGCTGGCCGTCGCCGTGGCAGAGTCGGTGACAGTAGATTTTCAGGAGTCCGCATCGTGATCGATCCGGACGGCTTCCGGCCAAACGTTGGCATCGTGCTGATGCGGCAAGACGGTCAGGTGTTCTGGGCACGACGTGTGCGCAGGGACGGCTGGCAGTTCCCGCAAGGTGGCATGAATACCGACGAGACACCCGTCGAAGCCATGTACCGCGAGTTGCGCGAAGAAACCGGGTTGTTGCCCGAGCATGTGTCCGTGCTCGGCGCCACCCCTGGATGGCTACGCTATCGCCTGCCCAGCCGGGCGGTGCGTCGCAACGAGCGCCAGGTATGCATCGGCCAGAAGCAGGTCTGGTTCCTGTTGCAATTCACTGGCGAAGAATCCCATCTCAAGCTCGACCATACCGATACTCCGGAGTTCGACCACTGGCGCTGGGTGGATTTCTGGTATCCGGTCGAGCATGTGGTGATGTTCAAACGCGGCGTCTACGCGCGTGCGCTACGCCATCTGGCGCCACTGGCGCAGAACCTGGCGGGGCCGGCCGCTGTCGGTGTGATGCCCGAGCGTGCGCTGGAGGCGTGGTTGCCGGGCAGCAGCGCAGCGGGGCACGACAGCCCACGCAAGCGTCCGCGTAAGCGCAGCGGGGCTCGTACGGTGCGGATTAATAATGATTAACGTTTGGAATTGACACCTATTCTCGTTTGCGGTGCAATCAGTCCCGGTCCTCTCCGGATCGCCAGCACCCGACCGATACCGTGTACGTCTGCATCTGTAATGGGGTCACCGACCACCAGATCCGCGAAGCGGCCCAGAGTGGCTGCGCCAGCCTGGCCGAGCTGACCATGCGCACCGGCTGCGGTTCCAACTGCGGTTCGTGCCTGGAGATGGCCAGCGACCTGCTGAGCCAGGCGCACGCGACCCGCGCGCTGCCGTTGCCCATGCTGGGACTGGCGAGCGCAGCCTGAGGCGTTTGCCGTCGCGCGCTGTGACGGCCGGTAGCTCCGACCAGCGTCTCTCGAACATCTCTCCAGGATTGCGCCGTCCACGGTTTTCCTTCGAGATCGAGCGCGAGGTCGTCCCAGGCTAAGGCCGGTACGGCGCTCCACACAGCGGTCGACCCACGCGTCCCGCAACTGATCACGATTCGCGTTCCTTCATGCGCCGCGCCAACGCGTTAGAGTGCGGCCGGCTCACTGTCTCGGAGACATCGCATGAAGGGCGATACCAAAGTCATCGAGTACCTCAACAAGGTGCTCTACAACGAACTCACTGCGATCAACCAGTACTTCTTGCACGCCAAGATGCTGAAGAACTGGGGCCTGAAAGAACTGGCCGAGCATGAGTACAAGGAATCCATCGACGAGATGAAGCATGCGGACAAGCTGTCCGACCGCATTCTGTTCCTCGAGGGGCTTCCCAATTTTCAGGCACTGGGCAAGCTGCGTATCGGTGAGAACCCGACCGAGATGTTCCGTTGCGATCTGGCGCTTGAGCGCGAAGCGGTGGCGGTGCTGCGCGAGGCGGTGGCGTATGCGGAGACCGTCAACGACTATGTGAGCCGTCAGCTGCTGGTGGACATCCTGGAGTCGGAAGAAGAGCACATCGACTGGCTGGAGACGCAGCTGGATCTGGTGGCGCGGATTGGCGAGCCGAATTATTTGCTGACCAAGCTGGACGATTGAGGTCTGCTAAGGGAGCTGTGGGGTTGTTCTTGGGCGGCGCGTTTTATTGGCTGGCTGGTATGACTCGGCACAGGCTCCTGATCGCTCAGCTGGCGGCGTGGGTCTTGGCTTGCAGGCGGGCGACCTGGCCTAACAGTGCCAGGCGGGCGCGCGCGTATTCGGCGATGACCAGCGCCACCATGACCGATGGGCGTTCGACGGTGCCGGTGCGTGCGGCCAGTTCGATGCGGCGTGCTGCGTTGGAGACCGCCTGGGCGCCGACGTTGGCGCTGGACGACTTGAGCGTGTGGGCCAAGTCGCGCAGCTGCATGCTGTCGCGATTGGCTGCTGCGGTTTCCAGTCGTTCAATGATGCCCGGCGCATCTTCCAGGAACAGCTGCAGGATGGTGATGGTGTCTGCGCCCGCCACCTCGTACAACTCGTCGATGACGCTGTTGTCCAGGATCGGCAGCGCACGCGCCTGAGCGGCGTTGCTGGCGCTTTCGGACTCCACACTGGCTGCGCCACCACTGGTCGGACCGGGCAGCGCAGGCTGGCGTGGCAGCCAGCGCTGCAGGCAGGCATCCAGTTGTTCGCGCGCGACCGGCTTGGACAGATAGTCGTCCATGCCGGCGGCCAGGCAGCGTTCGCGATCGCCGGCCATGGCGTTGGCAGTCATCGCCACGATCGGGATCGGGCGGCCGCCACTTTCGGTTTCCATCGCGCGCCAGCGCCGGGTGGCGGCATAGCCGTCCAGTACCGGCATCTGGCAATCCATGAAGACCATGTCGTAGCGGGTGGATTCCATGCTGCTTAGCGCGGCTTCGCCATCGGTGGCGGTGTCGGCGTCGAAGCCGAGCACCGCCAGCAGCTTCTGCGCGACCAGCAAATTCACCGGGTTGTCTTCCACCAGCAGGATGCGCACCTCGCGTGCGTTGGTCAGCGGTGGCGCCAACGGCTCGGGGATCATCGCCGAGGCCAGCGTGAGCGATTGGGCCGGCTTCGGATCGGGCGGCAGCACCAGCGAGCGCAGGGTCTCGTCCGGACTCTGGCGCGGCACCAGGGTGGCGTGGTCCTGCAGTTCGGACGGCACCGGCTCGTCGCCGTAGAGCCAGATCAGGCGCGAGCCGCCGAGGTCTGCGGGCTGGGCCAATGCGCGATGCACGGCGCGGGCGCTGTAGCGCAGCGTGTCGTGGTCGGCGATAACGCAGCGGAAACCTTCGGTATCGCTGTGGCGGCGCACGCGCTCCAGCGCTTCCTGGGTGGTTTCCATCAGCACACTCGACACGCCCCAGCTGTCGAGCAGGCGCTTGAGGCGCTGCGACAGGCGCGTGTCGGAACTGATCACCATGACGCGTGCGGCATCGGCGCCGGTGTTCTGCTGCAGGTCGCCAATGACCTTGAGCAGCGGGATCTCGAACCAGAAGGTGGCGCCGCGCCCGGGCTCGGACTCCACCCCGATGCGGCCGCCCATCAGGTCGATGATGCGCTTGCAGATCGCCAGCCCCAGCCCGGTGCCGCCGTACAGGCGGGTGGTGGAGGCGTCGGCCTGGGCGAAGGAGCGGAACAGACGCGCCTGCTGGTCCTGCGCAATGCCGATCCCGGTGTCGCGGATCTGGAAGCGCAGCAGATGCTGAGCGCGGGTTTCGCCAAGACGACGCAGCTGGATATCCACGCTGCCACGTTCGGTGAACTTGATTGCATTGCCGATCAGGTTGCCCAGCACCTGGCGCAGGCGGATCGGGTCGCCGCGCACCAGCAGGCGCACCGATGGCTCGATCTCCAGACCGATGCGCAACTGGCGGCCTTCGGCGGTGCGCTGCAACAGCTGCACGACGCCGTCGAGCAGTTCGCGCAGGTTGAAGGTGGTGATCTCCAGTTCGAGCTTGTTGGCTTCGAGTTTGGAGTAGTCGAGGATGTCGTCGACGATGCGCAGCAGCTGCAGCGAACTGCCGGTGGCGGTCTGCAGCATGTCGCGCTGATCCAGGCTGAGCTGGCCGCTGGAGATCAGTTCCAGCATCGGAATGATGCCGTTGAGCGGGGTGCGGATCTCATGGCTCATGGTGGCCAGGAATTCGCCCTTGGCCAGCGTGGCGGCCTCGGCGGCCTGCTTGGCGCGCAGCAGTTCCTGTTCGAGTTCGCCCTGGCGTTGCAGCTCCTGCTGCAGGCGCTCGCGGGCGACCTCGGCTTCTTCCAGGCGTTGTGCCAACGCATGCTGCGCGCGTGCACTGCGATACGCAGCGATGGCAGCGCACACGCCCAATACCACCGCGAGCGCTGCAGATGTTGCCGTCAACGCCAGCCAGGGACCATCGATGGCAGACCACTGCAGGCCTGCCCCCAGCGCTGCGGCAAGGGCGGCCAGCGTGGCCAGGCTGCTCCAGGCGCGAAGGGCTCCTGCCCGCGCTGTCACTTCACAGCACCGCGTTCGTGAAGTCGAAGTCCAGTTCCTTGCCGACCGTCTGCACCAGGTTGCCCTGGATGAAGTCCACGCCGCTCATCCACATCGCCGCAGCCGCCTGCGGATCTTCGATGCGCTGGCCGATGATCAGCAAACCGCGCTGATGGGCGATATCGATCACGCTGCGCAGTTGATCGCGCACTGTGGCATTGCCGTGGGCGTCGGCAAAGCGGTTGGCCATGCGCACGAAACTCAGCGGCAATTGGCTCAACAGCGCGTTGGCTTCGTCGCCGGGCTCGAACTGGCTGAGGCAGAACTGCACGCCGGCCGGCATCAGCTTGGCGCAGAACTGCTGCACGGTGACCGCGTGGATCAAGGCATCGTCCAGGCGCAGATCCACGATCAGCGATTGCCCGGCCACGCCGCGTTCGACCAGCGCCGCGAGCAGCCAGTCGGCGAAGGCATCGCGCGCCAGTGTGCGCGGGGATTGCGAGACGAACAGGCGCAGCGGCGGATGGGCATGCTGGTACAGATGCAGCAGGCCGAGCGCGTGGTCCATGACCTGCTGGTCCAAATCGGCGATGCGTCCGGCCGCTTCGGCGGCGGGAATCACCTGGCCGGCCGACAGCAGCGTGCCATCGGCCTGGCGCAGCCGCAGCAGCACCTGGTACTGCGCGGTGTCGCCGCCGGCCACCGCCACGATGGGCTGATAGGCCAGTTCGAGCTGGCCTTCGACCAGGCGCAGTTGTTCCTGTTGCTCGGCCTGGCTGGGGGCCAGGTAGACCTGCACGCCGTCGCTGCGCAGGCGTGCCTGCAGGGCGGTGCGTTCGACCGCTTCCAGCGCGCTGCCGGTGTCGTCGAAGCCAAGTCCCAGCGGTGCGACGCCAATGGCGCAGCGCACGTGCACGGATTCTTCTTCGCGCACCGAGAAGGCATTGGCGGACAACCGCTGGCGGATCTCCAGCGCATGCTGTTCCAGACTGTTTTCCGGCATGTCCACGCCCAGCAGCAAAAAGCTGTTGTCGTTCAAACGCGCCAGCGGATACGGGTGCGCAGCACTAGCCAGGCGATGGCCGGCCTGGGTCATCAAGCGCTCGTAGGCAGCGTAGCCATAGCGCTCACGCAAGCCGAGTGCGCTGGCGATTTCGATGAAGAACAAGCCGCCGGACTGCTTGCGCGCCAGCGCCTCGGCGAGCAGTCCCATCACATGGTTGCGCGTCGGCAAGCCGGTTTCCGGATTGCTGCGCACGCTGACCTGTTCGCCGGTCTGTTGCAGCGCCTGTTGGCGCGCGCGGCGAATGCGGTTGGACACTGCGGCGATCAAGTGGCGCGGGCGGATCGGCTTGGTCAGGAAATCGTCGGCGCCGCTGTCGAGCACTTCGAACTGGCGCTCCGGATCCGGGTCGCCGGTCAGGAACACGATCGGCAGCAACTGCTGGCCGGGTTGTTGGCGGATCAAGGTGGTCAGGCGGATGCCGTCCAGCTCGGGCATGTGCAGATCCATCAGGATCAGATCCGGGTGGTAGTCCTGGATCGCCTGCGGCACGCTGGCGGCGGTCATTTCCACCTGCGCATGCATGCCGGCACCGTGCAACACGCTTTGTGCGAACAAGGCTTGCGAGCGGTCGTCTTCGACGATCAGCACGCGATATGGCGCATCTGCCGCCACGCTGCCGTCGCCTTCGCGGGTTGCCGCCTGCGTTGCGGATGGCGGTGCTGCCGGCGTGGCGCGCGCAGCGCTGATCGAGGTCACCGTTTGCGCCTGAGCTCCCGGCGCGGCCACGCCCGCAGGTGCGGGAATGATTGCCGCACTCACCGGCGCAGCGCTGTCGGAAGCAGCCGTCTCGTCGCCCCAACGGCGCCAATAGTCGGCCGGCGGCGTCTCTGCGCGCAGCAGACGATTGCGCGTGGCGGTGTCGTCACGGGTGAAAGGAACCGGATCTCGGGCGGCCATCGATACTCCCTGCAGTCGCGATGATTATGCGATGAACTTCACGATAGCGGGGACCTGCGTGCAGCCGGCGTGGTGGCTGCACGCGTGGGCGCAACCAGCCGACGCATGCCCCGCCACAGCAGGCGCCATACCCACCACACCACCAGCGCGGCGAGCACGCTGGAGCCCACTGCAACACTCAGTGCCAGCCACGGATGCGCCAGTGCCAGCGCCAGTGCGGTGGTGGCGACGGCGTCTTCGGTGAGCGATGCGATCCAGTTGCTGGCCGGCTCCGGCGAGGTGTTGAGCAAGGCGCGGGTGCCGGCCTTGAGCGTGTGGCTGGTCAGCGCCACGCCTGCGCCGGCCGCCAGTGCGCCCGTGCCCAGATCGCCATCGGGCGAGAGCGTGGCTGCAGCCAGAAACGCACCGGCCGGCACGCGGGCCAGCGTCTGCAGCAGGTCCCAGCCCGAATCCACGCCGGGGATCTTGTCGGCGAAGAATTCGGCCACGGCCAGTGCGCCCGAGGTGCCCAGTACCCACCAGGACTGTGCCGGGTGCAGGGCGGGCGGCAGTTCGATCCAGCCGAGCAGGCCGGCCAGGCCGACGCCGAACACGGTGAGATAGACACGGATGCCGGCCAGCCAGGCCAGCAGGATGCCGATCACGAACAGGTGGGCTTCGCTCATGGCGTCGTCAGTCTCTGCAAACAATTGCAGAACTATCGCAGAATTTTGGCAGAACTTTGGGCTAACCGCCGGTCCAGCGCCAGCACGACGGTCGGTGGCGCTCTGGCACACTACGCCGCCCATGACTGCGCCGGCCTGTCCGGACCCGATGCCCATGCGACCAGCCGCACGCGTTCAGATCGTCCAACGTGACTCGGGTGGTGGCCGTTCCAGCGGCCGCTGGCTGTGGTTGGTGATCGTCCTGGTGTGGCTGGCATCGCTGGGCGGGGTGTGGTGGATGGCCAGCCGCACCGCCGCGCCGCGTCTGGTCGAGGCCGAGGCGGCGTTGCAGCAGGCGCAGCGTAGCCAGGCCCAGCAACGACGGCTGATCGAGCAACTACAGCAGCGCCAGGTCAATCTGGCGATGTCCGACAAGATCAGCCGCGCCGCCAATACCGAGGTGCAGGCCTCGCTGGCAGAGCGCGACGAACAGATCGCCGCACTACGCGCCGATGTGGCGTTCTACGAGCGGCTGGTGGGCTCCACCGCGCAGCGCAAGGGGCTCAATGCGCATTCGGTGCAGTTCACCGCCGAGGCCGGCGGCACCTGGAATTACAGCGTGGTGCTGACCCAGAACCTCAACCGCGGCGCGATCAGCCAGGGGCAGCTGCGCTTTGCGGTGGAAGGCGTGCGCGCCGGCAAGCTGGTGACGGTGAGCTGGAACGAGCTGCACCAGAAACCCGACGCCGCCGGGCAGCCGTATTCGTTCCGCTATTTTCAGCAATTGGACGGCAGCGTGATCCTGCCGAAGGATTTCACTCCGCAACGTGTCAAAATCTCCCTGAGCGGCGATGGGGCGCCGGTCAATCAGACATTCGACTGGAAAGTCGCCGGCAATGGCGCGGGGGAGTAGCTCTATGTTCGGAAACAAGTCCAACCGTGGTGCGCAGACCGTGGTCGACACCTTGATCGGGCCGCAAGTGATCATTCGCGGCGACCTGATGTTCAGCGGCGGGCTGTATGTGGAAGGCCGCATCCTGGGCAAGGTCATTGCCGAAGACGGCGCCAGCGCCATCCTGACGGTGGCCGAGCAGGGCAGTATCGAGGGTGAAGTGCGCGCGCCGGTGGTGATCATCAACGGCCAGCTGACCGGCGATGTGCATGCCGCCGAGCGGGTCGAACTGGCCGCCAACGCGCGCGTGGAGGGCAATGTGCATTACCAGGTGGTGGAGATGAGCGCCGGTGCGCAGCTCACCGGACGGTTGATCCACGCCGCCAGTGCAGGCGCAACTGCCGCGTTGCCGGCGCCGGACGCCAGCCGCGCCGAGCCGGTCAAGGCCCTGCAAGCCGAAACCGCCGACGCCTGAATGCCTTGTGCGCGGCTGAAGCGCGGCACGGGGTTCGGCAGCCACCGCTTGAAGTGGGGCCGCCTGGCCCCCATGCTGACGCCATGAGCACGCTCGTTTCGCTTCCCACCGCCGCCCCGGCACCGGACTATCAGTCCATCGACCGGCCACTGAACTTTTCCGTGGCCGCCGCCGCCAAGGTGCGCGAGCTGATCCAGGAAGAAGGCAATGCCGAGCTGGCGTTGCGTGTGTACATCCAGGGCGGCGGCTGTTCCGGCTTCCAGTACGGCTTCGAGTTCGATGAGAACCGTGCCGAAGACGACCTGTCCGTGGCCACCGATGGCGTGACGCTGTTGGTCGACCCGCTGAGCCTGCAATACCTGATGGGTGCCGAAGTGGACTACACCGAAAGCCTGACCGGTGCGCAGTTCGTGATCCGCAATCCCAATGCCAAGACCACCTGCGGGTGCGGTAGCAGCTTCAGCGTCTAAACCAGGCGCGGTTGCTTCGGCCTGCGCGTGTCGTCGATGCGGTGGTCGATTTTTTAAGCGCCGGGTGATGGGATCCACGCACTGCGCGGATGATCGCCAAGGTGTCGGTGGTGCGCGATGCGCCACCAGAGCGCATGTCTAACGCGTTGCAAACATTTCCGTGCTGCGGGTTTCGCCGGGCGCGCGCAAGCTTCGTGCGCGCGAGGTGGCGCGCGCGTGGCGGCGGCCATACTGCCCGCATGCTCAATGCCGGTGCTACGACATGCTCGCCTCATCCCTGCATCGTGTCTCGACCTGACGCGCGCTGGCGGCACTTGCCATTGCACCGAGCGAGCGTGCCGCACACAGCACCCATCCCATGCCATGGCGTCGCGACCACATTGCCAGCTCCCGCGTTGATCGGACAGCTAGATGCCGATCCTGCGTGACGTGCCCGTTCCGTTCCTTCACCAGAGAACATCTCATCATGTTGCAACTCACATCCCGATCGGCGTTCGGCCTGTTGACCATGCTTGGCATCGCCGGCGCGGTGTTTGCTCCTAGCGCCCAGGCATCGCCTGCACGTGGCACCTTGCTCAACAGCAATTTTCTGACCAGCTACACCCGGGATGCGATTGCCGTATCGCTTGCCTCCGAGCCAGCGGCCGAACAGCCCAAATGCAACGTGCGCGTGGCTGAGTTCACCTATGCAACGATCGGCGTCAATGGCGAACCGGCCACCGCATCGGGCGTGGTGCTGATTCCAGGTGGCGAGCGCTGCAGCGGGCCCTATCCGCTGCTGGGCTGGGGCCGGTCGACCGCGACCATTCGCAATGAGGAGCAGGCCAAGGACATTCGTGACGCCAAGGGTGACGACCCGCTAGTCACGCGTCTGGCCAGCCAAGGCTATGTGGTGGTCAGCAGCGATTATCTGGGACTTGGCAAATCCAACTACGGCTTCCATCCCTACCTGCATAGCGCGTCCGAGGCGAGTGCGACGGTCGATGCGCTACGCGCGGCGCGCAGCGTTCTGCAGCGGTTGAACACGCCGCTGTCCGGCAAGGTGATGCTGTCGGGGTATTCGCAAGGCGGCCATGCCGCACTGGCCACCCAGCGGGAGATCGAGGCGCATCTGTCCAAGGAATTTCAGTTGGTTGCCAGCGCGCCGATCTCCGGGCCCTACGCGCTGGAGCAGACCTTTGTGGACAGCTGGAGCGGAAGCAACGCGGTAGGCGAAAGCAGTTTCGGCATCATTTTGGGCAGCTACGCCATCGTCGCGATGCAGCACACGTATCGCAATATCTATCTGGCCGCTGGGCAGGTGTTTCAGGATCCGTGGGCGGCCAGGGTCGAGGCGCTGTTCCCCGGCAAGCTGGGCCTGACCGATCTGGTCCTTGGCGATACGCTGCCTGGGATCGATCAGCTCAAGGCGTATTTCCAGCCCGGGTTCTACCGTGATGTTGCCAGCAACCCCAACAGCCCGTTCCGTAAGGATCTGGCGCGCAACGATCTGCTGGACTGGAAACCGAAGACGCCAACGCTGCTGTGCGGTTCGTCCAACGACGCGACCATCCCGCTCAAGAACGCGGTGACTGCGATCGCCGGCTTCAAACGTCGCGGCAGCACCCAGGTAGCGCTGGTCGACATCGGCAGTGGCGACCCCAACGACAACTCGGCATTCGTCCATCTGACGACCAATGAACCGTGCATCGTCGCCGTGCGGCATCAGTTGCTGGACAAGCAGCGCTGACGCGACGCTCATCGGCTCGATTCGATCTGCGGGATGCGGATGATCTGCAGGCCAGGGATCTGTCGCAAGCCTGCCCAGTGACGCCGCCGTGCCGATGCGAGCGGCGAGGCTGAGGAATGACGGCCGAGTCGGACATCGTTGTCTGAGTGCTGTGACAACTGCGCGCGCTGCCTCGCGATCCTGGCAGCGCGCGCCTTGCTGTCACCACGCGGCAATCAACCGGCTGGCGCTGCTGGCATCCACGTCTGAACAGGCGCCGGTAGTGAGGCCGTCAGAGCGTGTGCGACGGTTGCAGGCGATGCCGATTATCGGCAGGCTTGCGCCGATGTCCGAGTCTCTCTTTTCAACCTCCGAATGTGCCTTCACTCACGCGCCGCTTGATCGTGGCGATCTGTTGCGTGACGATCCCGACGCATTGGCGCGTCTGTGGCCACGGGGCCGCGTCTTGTTGCTCGATGCCAAGGGCGCTGCGCTCGCCGACGCGCAGGGCCAGCCCTTGCTGATGGAGGGCGCGGCGCTTGGCGACGGGCCGGAGGCGGCGATTTTTCTGGGCCTGCGCGATGACGTCGGCTGGTTTTGCTTGCCGGCCGATCAGAGCGGCGTGCAGGCGCCGCAAAGCATCGATCTGCGGCAGGCCGCTGCCGATTGGCCGGCCGACATCGCCACAGCCTTCGCCTATGCGCGTGCGATGTTGCATTGGCAGTCGCGCACGCGGTTTTGCGGCGTGTGTGGCGGGGCGATCGCCTTCCGGCGTGCCGGCTTCATCGCGCATTGCACGCAGTGTCAGACCGAGCATTACCCGCGCGTGGATCCGGCCATCATCGTGGCGGTCAGCGATGGCGCGCGCGTGTTGTTGGGGCGGCAGGCAAGTTGGGCGCCGGGGCGGTATTCGGTGATTGCCGGCTTCGTCGAACCCGGCGAATCGCTGGAGCAGACGGTGGCGCGCGAGGTGTTCGAGGAAACCCGCGTGCTTGTGCAGGACTGCCGCTATCTGGGCGCGCAACCGTGGCCTTTCCCGGGTGCGTTGATGCTGGGCTTTACCGCGCGTGCTGCAGCCACCGAGGTGCCGCAGGTGACCGGCGAGCTGGAAGACGCGCGTTGGGTCACGCATGCCGAGGTCACCGCTGCATTGGCGGGCGAGGGCAGCATCGGCTTGCCGCCACGTATTTCCATCGCGCGCGCGCTGATCGAGCACTGGCACCGCACGCATGGTTGAGCCTGGCCGATCACTGCAACGCGGGCAGATCAGGTGTGCTGTCGTCGGCTCGGCTAGACTCGGCTGAGGAGGCCCACCCATGTTCACCACCCTGGTTGCTGTCGTCGTCGCACTCGCACTGGGGCACCTGGTGCCTGCTCACGTGGTGCGGCTGCGACGTTTTGAATGGTTCGCCCACTGGTTGCGCCGGCTGGACAGTCATGCGGCCGGGCGCGGTGCGTGGCAGGGGCGCTATGGCGTGCTGCTGGCGCTGTTGCCTGCCTTGCTGGTTGTCCTGCTGCTGCAATGGCTGCTGGACGATGTGTGGCGCGGGTTTTTGGCCTTGCTGTTCGGTGTGGCGGTGCTGGCCTGGACCTGGGGGCCGCGCGATCTGGATCGCGATGTGGAAGCGGTGATCGATGCCGACGAGCCCGGCGCACGTCGCGATGCGATTGCGCAGTTGCAGGCAGCCGGCGGCAGCGTGCACGAAGATGCGCCGTCGTTGGTGGAAGCGGTGGTGGTTAACGGCCTGCGGCGCTGGTTCGCAGTGTTGTGGTGGTTTTTGCTGCTGGGGCCGTTCGGGGCTGTGCTGTATCGGCTCACGGCGTTGGCGGTGGAAAGCCCGCTGTCGGTGCTGCTGCCGCCCCGCAATCTGGCCGGCGCGCGTTGGCTGCTGGCCGCGCTGGAATGGCCGGTGGCGCAGTTGATCACCGTCTCGATGGCGCTGGTGGGCAATTTCGACACGGTGTTCCGCGCCTGGCGGCAAGCGCACGGCAATCGCTGGTCGTTGGAGCCGCACTTCTTGGGTGCGGTGGCGCGTGCCAGCGTCAGTGCCGAATTACGCGAGGAAGCGCACGACTACACCGATTCGGGATTGGTGCCGGTGTGGCGCCGCCTGCCGGAAGTGCGCGATGCGATGAGCCTGGTCTGGCGCGTGCTGCTGCTGTGGATGGTGGTGCTGGCGCTGCTGGTGATTGCCGGGTGGGTGCGGTAGCCGCGCAGCCTTCATTTCGATCGAGCGGCTGTTCGCGACCTGCTAACCCGGTGCCAGCAAGGTAAACGGGTACCAAGGCAAATTCCTGGCAACCCAATACGTGGGCAGCGCCCATAACCAGAACTTCGGCTCGGACATCACTGCCACGATGGGTGCGAACCAGCGCGCGCGCCACCCGGCTTTCCAGGCGATCAGGCCGGGCAGGGTGAACAGGCCGAGCACGGCGGCGGGGTTCATGGCGAAGGCGCCGGGGAGATCGAAGTGCACCAGCGCGTACAGCGCGCGGGTCATGCCGCAACCGGGGCAATAGCAGCCGGTCACGGCACGGAACACGCAGGGCGGGAACGGGCTGTTGCTCGCGTTCGGATCGAAGCGATACAACAAGCTCACGCCGAAGGCGGCCACGCTGGTGGCCGCCCCGAGTCCAAGCCAATGGCGTGGACGCAGTTCCATTACTGCATGTGCTGCAACTGCTGCATGTAGTCCATGTAGCCCTGCATGCCGCCGGTGGCGACCATGCCGATGTTGATCAGCAGGCCGATGACGGCCAGCACGCTGGTCACGATGCACCAGGTCTTGGCGGTGTTGGAGGCGCGACGTGCGCCGTCGATGTCGCCCTGGTTGAGCAGGCCGTTGACCTTGCTGGAGAACACGATCGCCACGATGCCGCTGATCAGGGCCGGGCAGCACAGGCAGAAGCCGAGCACGGTGGAGACGATCGCCCAGATCAGGTGGTTGGGGACCGGGCCGGGTGCGGCGCTGGACGAGGGGTGGATCGGCGGTGGGATGGCACTCATGGTGAAGCTCCTTGGGTGGTAAACGACTGCGAACTGATGGGTGAGTGGGGAGGGTTATCGGGTGCGTGCCGCAGCACTGGCGACGGTCGTAGGCACGGGTACACAACGGCCGCACATGGCTACCGGCGCGATCGCCGGCCTCTGCAATGAGCAGCAGCCGATCGCGGCAGATGCCTCAGGCGCGATGATGTTGAGCACGACGACTTCCCCCAAGACGACCTGTCGCGTTCGCCAGGCGAGCGCGGCGGCAAAACGTGTGATGGCGCACAGGCTACTCGCGGCGCGCGACGGACGCAAAGCCCGCGCTCGCCGCACTTATGGCTGATCCTGACGCAGCGCCCGCACCTGCTGTTCGAGCAGCGCGGCGGTCGCCTCGTTGCCGGGAACCGCTGCCGCGGCGGCCACTTCGATATGCGCGCGCATCCTGCGCGGCACGCGCATGCGGCCCAGACGGGTGTCGCGGCGGCTCCACATGCTCGACCACATGCCGCGCAGCGCCATCGGAATCACCGGCACCTGGCGGCGCTCGAGGATCTTTTCCACGCCAGATTTGAACGGCGCAATCTCGCCATCCTTGGTCAATGCGCCCTCGGGGAAGATGCACACCAGCTCGCCGTCGGCCAGCGCCGCATCGATGCGGTCGAAGGCCTGCTGCATCAGCGCGGGGTCTTCGCGCGCGCCGGCGATCGGAATCGCCTTGGCGGTGCGGAAGATCCAGCGCATCACCGGGATACGGAAGATCTTGTAGTACATGACAAAGCGTACCGGGCGCGGAATCACCGCCGACAGGATCAGCGCGTCCATGTAGCTGACGTGGTTGCAGACCAGCAGCGCGGCGCCTTCATCCGGCACGTGGCGCTCGATGCCGTGCAGGCGCAGCCGATACAGCACGCTCACCAGCACCCAGCTGAGAAAGCGCATCAGGAACTCGGGCACCAGGGTGAAGATCCACAGCGCCACCAGCGTATTGGCCAGCGCCAACGCCAGAAACACCTGCGGAATGCTCAGGCCCGGCAGCGGAATGCGCACCCCGAACAGCACCAGCTGCGGCAACTGCAGCGCGATGCCGATGATGGCCGCGGTGACGATGAACAACGAGTTCTGGATGTTGAGCCCGGCAATCACCCGCGAGAGTTCGGCCTTGGGCGTGCGGCTCTGGATCAGCGCGAACAACGGCACCACAAACAAACCGGTGAACAGGCCGATGCCGACCAGATCCACGATCAAACGCACGCTGCCGGGCTGCTGCACGAACTGGCTGATCGACAGATTGCTGGCGGGCGCAGCGCCCGGGCGCGCGAAATAAAGATCCAGCAAAAACGCGCTGATGCCGAACGCACCCAGCGGCACCAACCCGATTTCCACGGTGCGCCCGGACAGCCGTTCGCACAGCAACGACCCCACGCCGGTGCCGATCGAAAACAGCGCCAGCGCGAAGACGTACAGATCCTGCTGGCCGCCTAGATTGACCTGCGCGTAAGTGGGCAACTGGGCGGTCAGCACGGTGCCGACGAACCAGAACCACGACACCCCGAGCACCGCGTTGCGCACTGCCGGCGTGCGCCGGGTCAGGCGCATGATGGCGCGCGATTCGGGAATGGGGTTCCAGTTGATGGTCAGCTCGGGCGCGCCGGCATCGACCTTGGGCACCAGCCGCGCGACCAGGTTGCCGGTGACGGCAATGGCAATGACTGCGGTGGCCGCGGCGACCGGTCCGTGGCTGCCGGCGATCTGGAAGATCAGCCCGCCGAAGATCATGCCGCACAGGATCGAGATCGAGGTGCCCATCTCGACCAGGCCATTGCCGCCAGTGAGTTCCTCGGGTTTGAGCACCGAGGGCAGGATCGAATATTTCACCGGCCCGAACAGCGTGGACTGCAGGCCGGTGCAGAACAACGCGATCAGCAATATCACCATGTTCTCTGTGAGAAAGCCGACCGCGGCCAGCGACATGATCGCGATCTCCATCGTGGTGGTGATCACGATGAGTTTCTGCTTCTCCAGCTTCTCGGCGATCTGCCCGGCCAGCGCGGAGAACAGGAAGTACGGCAGGATGAACAGTGCCGGCGCCAGATTGGTGTAGAGCGTGCGCTGCGCCGCATCGATGCCCAGGTAGAACAACAGGCCGATGATTGCCTGCCGATAGACATTGTCGTTGAACGCGCCCAACGCCTGCACGGCGAAGAACGGCAAGAAGCGGCGCTGCCTGAGCAGGGCGAACTGACTGTGACCGGACATGCAGTTTCCTTTGCGAACGCGCGCAGCCTAGCAGGCTTCCACGGCGGGCTGGTGCATGGCCGATGCGCTCAGCGCGGCGCGCGTGCCGATGGCGCACGTCGCGTGGCCTGGGCGCGCAGCAGCGCCATGAAGGCACGCGCGGCCGGGGTGGGATCGGGCCGCCACACCGCATAGGTCAAAAAGCCGAAGCGCTCCTTCAGCGCGACTGTCACCACCCCGCGCATGGCCGCAGCCATGGTCTGCGGCACGATGCCTACGCCCAGGTCGGCGGCAACCAGTTCGCGCACCAGATCGGCATGGGTGACCTCGTATTGCTGGCGCTGCCGCAAACCGGCCTGCGCGAAGGCCGCATCGACGATGCCGCGCACGCCGGCGCCGGCGATCAGCCCGGCCATCGGTTCGTCGTCCAGCTCGGCCAGCGCCACCCGCTTGCGCGTGGCGAAGCGATGGGTGGGCGCCACGATCAAGGACAGGGCTTCCTCATGCAGCAGCAGGCGCTGTTCCGGCACCGCGAGCTGCGGGCCGACGCCGACCAGGGCTACATCCAGCCGGCCTTCACTCAGGTCGTGCAGCAGGGCCTCGCTCATCGCGGTGCGCAGGTGCACGTCCACCCGCGCATGCGCGCTGCGAAACGCGCGCAGCAGCGTCGGCAGCTGCACGGTGGTGAGCGAGGAGATCTGCCCCAGCGTGAGCCGGCCGCGCACCGTGCCCAGGGCCTGTGCCATTTCCTCGTGCAGGCGCTCGGCCGCGCGCAAGGTTTCGCGGGCGTTATGCAGGAATACCTCGCCGGCTGCGGTGGGCCGCACCTGGCGGGTGCCGCGTTCGAACAGGCGCGCGCCGAGGGTTTCCTCGATCTTGGCGACCTGGTGGCTGAGCGCCGATTGCACGGTGTTGCAACGGCGTGCGGCAGCGGTAAAGCCGCCTTCCTCGGCCACGGCCACGGCAAATTCCAGTTGGCGCAGGGTCAGCATGCGATCTCAAAACGCGATGGACACGGTGAAAACAATACATTGGAAAGATGCGGCGTCGCTGCCCACACTGCGCCCATTCCTTCAGCAGGCACCTGCCATGACCGTCGAACCGATTGCCCACCCGCCATTGCCGCGCCGGCTGGTGCTGCTGATGGCCGCCGCCACCGGGCTGGCGGTGGCGAGCAACTACTACGCGCAGCCGTTGCTGGAGACGTTGGCACAGGCATTCGGGATCCAGGTGCGCAGTGCCGGGGCGGTGGTGACCGCTGCGCAGCTGGCCTATGCGGCGGGGTTGCTGTTGCTGGTGCCGCTGGGCGACCGGCTGGAGCGGCGCGGGCTGATCGTCGGGCTGTTCGTACTCAGCGCGCTCGGCCTGCTGGTGAGCGCGGCCTCGCACAGCTTCGGCATGTTGCTGGCGGGCACCATCGTGACCGGTGCCAGCTCGGTGGCGGCGCAGATTCTGGTGCCGTTTGCGGCGACCCTGGCCGCGCCCAAGGAGCGCGGGCGGGTGATCGGCACGGTGATGAGCGGGTTATTGCTGGGCATCCTGCTGGCGCGGACGGCCGCCGGGGTGCTGGCCGGTGTTGGCGGCTGGCATACGGTGTACTGGATCGCATCAGGTTCATTGCTGGTCACCGCCTGGCTGCTGTGGCGCGGGCTGCCGCGGCATCCGGGCAATGCGCAGCTGTCGTATCCGCAGTTGGTGGGATCGGTGCTGACGCTGTTGCGCGACGATGCGGTGCTGCGTTCGCGCGCGGTGCTGGGCGGGATGATCTTTGCCGGCTTCAGCATGTTCTGGACCACGCTGGCGTTTTTGCTGTCCGGGCCACGTTATGGCTATGGCACGGCGGTGATCGGGCTGTTCGGTTTGATCGGTGCGGCTGGTGCGCTGGCCGCCAATCGCTCCGGGCATTGGTCCGATCACGGGCATGGCGATCGGGTCAGTTGGGGCGGTCTGGTGATGTTGCTGCTGTCGTGGGGATTGCTGGCGTTTGCGCCGCAATCGATCGGCTTGCTGATCGTCGGCGTGCTGCTGCTGGATATCGCGGTGCAAGGCGTGCATATCGCCAACCAGAGCGTGATCTATCAGCGCAATCCCAATGCGCGCAATCGCATCACCTCGGCCTACATCACCTGCTACTTCATCGGCGGCGCGGTGGGTTCGACATTGGGCACGGCGGCGTATGCGCAGGCCGGCTGGAACGGCGTGGTGATCGGTGGCGCAGTGCTGGCCGTGGCGGCGTTGGGGTGGGTGTGGCTGAGCGTGGCGCGCAAGCAGTGGAAGTAAGTGCGGCTGACAGAGCGACGACGCGGCTATCGGATGGACGTGGCCTGTGCTCGCATCGCATCGCCCGTTATCCGGCTGTCCACGTGGATGCTGCATTGGTTGCGCGGCATCCGTGCCCACAGACAAGGACGCGTTAGGCCTTGTTGATCGCCAAATGCGTTGTGTTCTCTACTGGCGCGGTGGTAACCGCCAACGCTGCAGCACGCAGCTTGGGCAACAAACGTAAGGTCAGTGCCAACTGGTCGCGCACCAGGCGCTGCTTGGGCGGTAGTTGCACGGCATGTTGTTCCAGCGCTTCGGCGGTGGCCACTTCTTCGGTCTCGTCGTGCACCGGCAACGGTTGGCGTTCGCGCAAGGCGGTGGCGATTTCGCCCAGCGCGCGCTGCAGGTAGTCGCCGGCCTGCGCGATGCTGGGGTCGTGTTCGCCATCGAGTGCGGCGCGGTGCGCGCCCAGTGCGGACAGATAGCCAAGCAAGGTGTTGGACAGCGCCAGGAAGCGGAAGCCCGCGTCTAGATTGCGCCGATAGCGGCCCGGTTCGCGCAGCATGTTGGACAAGGCCACCGACAATGCGGCATCGGCGTTGTGCATGTCGCGGCGCGCGATGCGGTAGGGCAGGTCGTCGCGCATACCGCTGGCGTATTGCTCCAGTACCTGGGTCAGATAGCGCGCGCAGCTGGCCAGCACGGTGGCCATCACCTGGTTGAGGCGGCGGCCCTGCCAGTCCGGCAGGATCAGGAACGAGGCGGCCGCGGCAATCGCGCAACCGATCAGCGTGTCGATCAGGCGCGGCCAGATCAGCACGAAACCATCGCCGAGCAAATTGAAGCAGAACAGCGCCATCACCGTGATGCCGGCGGTGGCCAGCATGTAGCGATCGGTGCGGGTGATGAAGAAGATCAGTGCGGCGGCCAGTGCCAGCAGCAATTGCACTTCGGTGCCGGGAAACAGCTGCATCAGCGCCCAGGTGGCGACCAGGCCGATCAAGGTGCCTGCGATGCGTTGCACCAGCCGCAGGCGTGTGGCGCCGTAGTTGGGCCGGCACACGAAGGCGGTGGTGAGCAGGATCCAGTAGCCGTTGTCGGCATGGATGGATTGCATGATGGCGTAGCCGACCACCAGCGCGATGGCCATGCGCAGGCCATGGCGGAACAGCACCGAGCCGGGCGTGAGTTGCTGGCCCAGGCGTGCGGCCATTTCGCGCAAGGTGTGCGGCGAGGAGTCGCGCAGACGGGTGTCGAGATTGTCGCTGGTGGAATCAGATTGCGCCGCCTCCGACAGCTTGCGTTCGATGCTCTGCAGGTTGGTGACCAGCAATTCCAGCGCGCCGAGCAAACGTGCGAGTGCCGGGTCGGCACGCGCGTGCAGGTAGTCCAGCGATTGCCGCAGGTCTTCGGTGGCCAGACGGCTGTTGTCGCCATAATCGAACGGGTGGCGCAGCCGGATCGCCTCGCCCAACGCCGCGCAGGCCTTGCCTTGCAACGCGAGCAGGCGCTGGCAGCGATACAGCACATCGCTATGGAAGAACGCATCGGTCAGCGCTTCGTAGGGATAGTGCGAGGAACTGGCGCGCTCGTGGAATTCCTGCGCCATGTAATACAGCCGGAAATACAGGCCCGATTGCACGCCCGGCCGCCCCGAGCGGCCGAAGCGGCTCATGATCGCGGTCTTGGCGGCGTTAAGCGCGCCGACCACCTTGGCGTTCTGCTCGGCCAGCGCCAGCCGGCGCGCATGCAGGTCGCTTTGCCGCACCGGTTCGAACAGATCTGCCTTGAGCTTGAGATAGCGGCCCAGTTCGAAGAACAGCCGCGACAGCCGCTCGCGTACCGGGCGGTTGGCGAACAGCAGGGTCCACAGGATCGACAGCACCCCGTACCAGGTGGCGCCGATCAGCAGCAGCGCCGCACCGTGCCAGGCGATCAGCGGATCGTGGCTGCCGTGCTGGTCCATGCCGATCATGGCGTAGATCGACAAGGCCACGGTGGCCTGCGCGATCGAGGCATAGCGCTCGCCCAGTGCGCCGAGCAGGGTCAGCGAAAACGTCGCCACCGCCATGCCGATCACGAATGCCAGCGGATACGGAAACAGCAGCACCACCGAGGCCGCAGCGGCGGCGAAACACAGCAGCGAGAGCAGCACCGATTTGATGCGGCCCAGCCAGTTGTCGTCGGTCTCGGCGATGGCGCTGGCAATGGCGCCAAGAAACAGCGCCGGCACCGCGGTGAGTTGCTGCCAGTGCCAGCACACGCCCATCGCCACTGCCAGCGCAATGAACACACGCAGGCCATAGCTGGCCTTTTCATGGGCCCACAAGCGGCTCAGGCGGGTTTCGAAGGAAGAAGTGGCCACAGTCTCTGCAAGGCAAGGTGCCTGGGCATTATTGCCGCAGGCACGCGCCATCGGTGTGGAGGGCGGCTAATTCTTTGTCAGTAGTGCCCGGCATTTGTGCGGATTGGAGCCGATTGCGCGACGACGGTGCCTGCAGCGCAGCCAAGCCGCACGTGCCTGCGCGCAGCTGTGTGAGCTGCGCGTCCGGCCAACTGCACGGGCATGTATCGCGCTTGACGACCTTGCAAGGTGTGGTTGCGAGTGCTCAGCCCTGTGCGTCGCGCTCGCGGGCGATCGCACGCCAGCCGATATCGCTGCGCTGGAAGGCGTTGGGCCAGTGGATCGGCTGCAGGCCGGCATACGCGGTGCGCTGTGCGTCCTGCACGCTGTCGCCCAAGGCGGCCACGCACAGCACGCGGCCACCGGCGCTGATCACCTGCCCGTCGGCATTCAACGCGGTGCCGGCGTGGAAGACCTTGGCGCTGGTCGGCACCTGGTCCAGGCCGGTGATGACCTCGCCGGTGATCGGGGTTTCCGGATAGGGCTTGGCCGCGATCACCACGCCCAGCGAGGGGCGCGGGTCCCACTTTGCTTGCGCGCTGTCGAGCTTGCCATCGATGGCCGCTTCGAGCAGATCGACCAGATCCGATTGCAGGCGCAGCATCACCGGCTGGGTTTCGGGGTCGCCGAAGCGCACGTTGAATTCGATCACCTTCGGTGCGCCATGCGCATCCATCATCAGCCCGGCGTACAGAAACCCGGTGAACGGCACGCCGTCGGCGATCATGCCTTGCACGGTGGGCTCGACCACCTCGCGCATCACCCGCGCGTGCACCTCGGGCGTGACCACCGGTGCCGGCGAGTACGCGCCCATGCCGCCGGTGTTGGGGCCGGTGTCGCCATCGCCGACGCGCTTGTGGTCCTGGCTGGTGGCCATCGGCAAGGCGTATTTGCCGTCGACCATCGAGATGAAGCTGGCTTCTTCGCCATCGAGAAATTCCTCGATCACCACGCGCGCGCCTGCATCGCCGAAGGCGTTGCCCGAGAGCATGTCGCGCACCGCGTCTTCGGCTTCGCTCAGCGTCATCGCCACGATCACGCCCTTGCCGGCGGCCAGACCGTCGGCCTTGACCACGATCGGTGCGCCTTTCTCGCGCACATAGGCAAGTGCTGCGTCCACTTCCGTGTGCACCGCGTAATACGCAGTCGGGATGCCATGACGCGCGAGAAAATCCTTGGCGAAGGCCTTGCTGCCTTCCAGCTGCGCGGCCTTGGCGGTCGGCCCGAAGATGCGCAGGCCGGCCGCGTGGAAGCGGTCGACCACGCCCAGCACCAGTGGCACTTCCGGGCCGACCACGGTCAGCGCGACGTCTTCGCGCTGCGCCAGTGCGAGCAAGCCATCCAGATCATCGACCTTGATCGCCACATTGCGGCACTTGGCCTCGGTGGCGGTGCCGGCATTGCCCGGCGCCACGAGGACCTCGCTCACGCGCGCGGACTGCGCGATCTTCCAGGCCAGGGCGTGTTCACGGCCGCCGGAGCCGATGACAAGGATTTTCATGTGAGTGCCGAGATTGGGGAGTCGTGATTGGGGATTTGTTGAAGCAAGGCGGAGACCGGAAACAGGAGAGACCAGAGCGACGTTGCCACTCCCGAATCCCCACTCCCGAATCCCGGCACGTCAGTGCCTGAAATGCCGCACGCCGGTAAACACCATCGCGATGCCATGCTCGTCGGCGGCGGCGATCACTTCGCCGTCGCGCATCGAGCCGCCGGGCTGGATCACCGCCTTGATGCCGGCAGCGGCGGCGGCGTCGATGCCGTCGCGGAACGGGAAGAATGCATCCGAGGCCATCACCGAGCCGGCCACCGTGAGCTTGGCTTCCTCGGCCTTGAGCGCGGCGATCTTGGCGCTGACCACGCGGCTCATCTGCCCGGCGCCCACACCGATGGTGCGGCTGTCCTTGGCATAGACAATGGCGTTGGATTTGACGTACTTGGCCACGCGCCAGGCGAACAGCAGATCGCCCAGCTCGGCCTCGCTGGGCGCGCGCTGGGTGACCACGCTCAGTTCGCCCAGCGACATGCCGCGGTTGTCGGACGATTGCATCAGCAGGCCCGAGCCGATGCGCTTGGTGTCGTAGTTGTTGAGGCCGTTGCCGTGCGGGATCTTGAGCACGCGCACATTGGCTTTTTTGGTTGCGTACTCGAGCGCGCCGGGCTCGTAGTCCGGCGCGATCAGCACCTCGACGAACTGGCGATCCAGGATGGCTTTCGCCGTCGCTGCATCGAGGGTCTTGTTGAAGGCCAGGATGCCGCCGAAGGCGCTGGTCGGGTCGGTCGCATAGGCCAGCTCATAGGCATCGCCGCAGGCCGCGCCCACCGCCACGCCGCAGGGGTTGGCGTGTTTGACGATCACGCAAGCCGGCGCATCGAACTGGCGCACGCATTCCCATGCCGCATCCGCATCCGCCAGGTTGTTGTAGCTCAGCTCCTTGCCCTGCAACTGCTGGAAGGTGGCCAAGGTGCCCGGCACCGGATACAGGTCGCGGTAGAACGCGCCGGACTGGTGCGGGTTTTCGCCGTAGCGCAGGTCCATCACCTTGATGAAATTGGAATTGATCTGCGCCGGGAACGGGCTGCGCGTAGGCACACTTTCGGCGCTATCGGCCACTGCCGAGAGATAGTTGCTGATCGCCGCGTCGTACTGCGCCACGCGGTTGAACGCAGCCACCGACAACGCAAAGCGCTTGGCCGCCGACAATTGACCGTCGTTGGCATCGAGTTCGGCCAGCAACTCGGCGTACTGCGCCGGGTCGGTGGCCACCGCCACGCGGGCGAAGTTCTTCGCCGCCGAGCGCAGCATTGCCGGGCCGCCGATGTCGATGTTTTCCACCGCATCGGCCAGTGTGCAATCGGCCTTGGCGGTCACCGACTCGAACGGATACAGGTTCAGCACCAGCAGGTCGATCGGCACGATGCCGTGTGCGGCCATCACCGCTTCATCGATGCCGGCGCGGCCGAGCAGGCCGCCGTGCACCAGCGGGTGCAGGGTCTTGACGCGGCCGTCCATCATCTCCGGGAAACCGGTCAGATCGGCGACGTCGGTGACCGGCAAACCGGCCTCGCGGATCGCCTTGGCGGTGCCGCCGGTGGACAGCAGCGCGACGTGACGCGCCACCAGCGCGCGGGCCAGGTCGATCAGGCCGGTCTTGTCGGAAACGGAGAGCAGGGCCCGGCGCACGGGCAGGAAATCAGAGGCCATCGGTGGGGGATGTCATTGCGGGGCAGCCGATATTGTAGGCCGCGACAGCGCGCGATGGGCTCAACACCTTCGCGATCGCCTTGATCTGCGTGCTGGCGGCGAGCTTCCAGGCGCTGCTACACGGACGCAGGGTTGGTGGGCGCTAGAGCGCAACGGGCATCTGGCGACAGCAGGTGACGACCACGTGCCGCTCGGTCGAGTTGTTCGGTCGCCAGACATGATCACGCAGGCGTCGGCGAAGCGATCGCTCCACCCAAGGCTGTCTGGCACTCGGCGAGATACCGGCAATCGAACGGCCACCTGCGGTGGTGTCGTGTGCTGACTGCAGCTGATGTCAGTCATGGCAGCGCGCTGACGGCTTGCCGTAAATGCGGCAGCCGCCGCGCATGACCGACCCGGCAGGGACGAAGTGCGCGCTGATGCAGGAGATAAAGTCCGCGTCACAAACGCCAAATGACGGAGCGCACATCCGAAAAGCGACATTCGACCATCGGGTTTAAATTGATTTAGTGAGCCAATTCACCAATAAATCAGGCGTTAATCACGAAAATATGCCGCTGTAAAAAATCAGTGGGCTGCTGGGTTACTCGAAAGCGAGCGATTCGCCGAATGACATAATCAACACCAGTTCGCATATTTAGAAAAAAAGTTGGAAATCTCGGCGCAATGTGCGTTTCGCGCTTCGGTATCGGAAACATGTTTTCTGCTGCGGCGACATCTGCCACGTGCTGCTGAATCACGATCTGGACTCGCTGATCTGTTGAGTTCCCTAACGTTCAAAGGCAACGACGCTGTCGGCGAGGCGTCCACCACTACTTGCTGCAAGGGCTGCCGCGCAGGAGCCAGCCTTGCCCTCACCCCTAGCTGCGTCTTGCCGTCACGGCGATCCATGACCCTGCGATTCAAGCAAGACACCCCAGCGCACTTCGCGCCCTAGGGCGCTCCCGAAGGACCACCATTGCCGTTCCGACGCAGTCCTTGCCAGCGGGAGGATGCGTTTCGCCCGCATGGGCGACGCTCCCATCTTTCTATCGGCGATGGCATGAACCTGACTTGCGCGGCTGTTTTAGAAAATTCAGATGAGATTATCTTATGAATCGTGAAAAAGTTTTGGCATTACGCACATGCACAAACAACATGTCCGATCATTGCGGATTGATCTGGCCGAAAAGCGGTCCGGTCGAATGCAGGCATTGGCAGCCTAGCGTCAAGCAGGAAAATGGCTTGACCGGTTTGTTGTGGGGGCAGGGAACCAATGCGCATCTGAACATGCATGCCGATGCGCACTGGGTGGTGTGCATGGTGGAGACCGCCGATATCATCTGGTTGGGCGAAGAGGGAATGATCAAGTTCCCCAAGGCCGACGTGGTCTACGCCGGTAACCGTGCGGGCGCGATGAGCTGCATCGCCGCCGGCATCGAGCAACACGCGCCACCCAAACCCGACTTGCCTGTCGACACCGTCATGGCTGCGGAATTCACGCCCAAGGCACCGCACGCGCAGTTCACCGCGCCGGCTGTTGAAAGCGGTCCGCATTCCACCGCGCCACTTCCATCACCGCCTAACGGCACCGACCCACAAGCCGCGCAGCTGTCAAATGCGATCCTTCGCACACGCGAAATCGCCACCTATGGCAGCACGCTCACCGGCGCCGATCAGAGTCAGCTGATCGCAGGCTATGGAAGTACCGAGACCGCGGGTAACGGCAGTGAGTTGATCGCCGGCTATGGCAGCACCGGCGTGGCCGGATCCGACAGCACCATCGTGGCCGGCTATGGCAGTTCCCAGACCGCCGGCGGGGGCAGCACGCTCACTGCCGGCTATGGCAGCACCCAGACCGCTCGCCAGGGCAGCGAGCTGACGGCAGGTTACGGCAGTACCGAAACTGCCGGTGCCGACAGCTCGCTGATCGCCGGCTATGGCAGCACGCAAACCTCCGGCGGCGACAGCTCGTTGACTGCCGGCTACGGCAGCACCCAAACCGCGCAGAACGGCAGCGACCTCACCGCAGGCTACGGCAGCACCAGCACGGCGGGCACCGATAGCTCGCTGATCGCCGGCTACGGCAGCACCCAGACCTCGGGTGGAGAAAGCTCACTCACTGCCGGCTATGGCAGCACGCAGACAGCGCAGGACGGCAGTGACCTCACCGCCGGCTACGGCAGCACGGGCACCGCCGGTGCCGATAGCTCCCTGATCGCCGGTTATGGCAGTACGCAGACATCGGGCAACGACAGCTCGCTGACGGCAGGCTATGGCAGCACGCAAACCGCCCGTACCGGCAGCGACCTCACTGCGGGTTACGGCAGCACCTCCACCGCCGGTGCCGACAGCACGCTGATCGCCGGCTATGGCAGCACCCAGACCTCCGGCGGGGACAGTTCGCTCACTGCAGGCTACGGCAGTACGCAAACCGCGCGCAAAGGCAGCGATCTGACCGCCGGCTATGGCAGCACCGCAACCGCCGGTGCAGATAGCACCTTGATTGCCGGTTATGGCAGCACCCAGACCTCCGGTGGCGACAGTTCGCTGACCGCCGGCTACGGCAGCACGCAGACCGCCCGCAAAGGCAGCGATCTGACCGCCGGCTACGGCAGTACCTCGACGGCCGGTGGTGACAGCACCTTGATTGCCGGTTACGGCAGCACGCAAACCTCTGGTGGCGACAGTTCGCTGACTGCCGGCTACGGCAGCACGCAGACCGCCCGCAAAGGCAGCGATCTGACCGCCGGCTACGGCAGTACCTCGACGGCCGGTGGTGACAGCACCTTGATTGCCGGTTACGGCAGCACGCAAACCTCTGGTGGCGACAGTTCGCTGACCGCCGGCTACGGCAGCACGCAGACCGCACGCAGCGGCAGCGACCTGACAACCGGCTATGGCAGCACCTCCACTGCCGGCGCCGACAGCACCTTGGTTGCAGGCTACGGCAGCACGCAAACCGCTGGTGGCGAAAGTTCGCTCACCGCCGGCTATGGCAGCACGCAAACCGCACGCAAGGGCAGCGATCTCACCACCGGCTACGGCAGCACCTCCACAGCCGGCGCCGACAGCACCTTGATCGCCGGTTATGGCAGCACGCAGACCTCCGGCGGCGAAAGCTCGCTGACTGCCGGTTATGGAAGCACCCAGACGGCGCGCAGCGGTAGTGACCTGACCACCGGCTACGGCAGTACCTCCACGGCCGGCGCCGACAGTACCTTGATTGCCGGTTACGGCAGCACCCAGACATCGGGCGGCGACAGCTCGCTCACTGCGGGCTACGGCAGCACGCAAACCGCGCGCAAGGGCAGCGACCTCACCACTGGCTACGGCAGCACCTCCACGGCGGGCGCCGACAGCACCTTGATTGCAGGGTACGGAAGTACCCAGACCTCCGGCGGGGAAAGTTCGCTCACTGCAGGCTATGGCAGCACGCAAACGGCGCGCAAAGGCAGCGACCTCACCACCGGCTATGGCAGCACGTCGACCGCCGGTGCCGACAGCACGCTGATCGCCGGTTATGGCAGCACCCAGACCTCCGGGGGCGACAGCTCGCTCACTGCCGGCTACGGCAGCACGCAAACCGCACGTAAGGGCAGTGACCTCACCACCGGCTATGGCAGCACGTCGACTGCCGGTGCCGACAGCACGCTGATCGCCGGCTATGGCAGCACCCAGACCTCCGGGGGCGACAGCTCGCTCACTGCCGGCTATGGCAGTACGCAAACTGCACGTAAGGGCAGTGACCTCACCGCCGGTTACGGCAGCACCTCAACCGCGGGTTCTGACAGTTCGCTGATCGCCGGCTATGGCAGCACGCAGACGGCCGGCTTCAAAAGCATCCTGACCACCGGCTACGGCAGCACCCAGACCGCGCAAGAAGGCAGCATGCTCACTGCCGGCTATGGCAGTTCGTCCACTGCCGGCTCCGACAGCTCGCTGATCGCCGGCTACGGCAGCACCCAGACCGCCGGCTTCAAAAGCATTCTCACCGCCGGCTACGGCAGCACCCAGACCGCGCAGGAGCGCAGCACGCTCACCACCGGTTACGGCAGTACATCGACCGCCGGCCACGACAGTACGCTGATTGCCGGCTATGGCAGTACCCAGACCGCCGGTTACAAGAGCATTCTCACCACCGGCTATGGCAGCACCCAGACCGCGCAGGAAAGCAGTTCGCTAATCGCCGGCTACGGCAGTACGTCCACCGCCAGCTTCCAGAGTTCGTTGATTGCCGGCTATGGCAGCACGCAGACGGCCGGCTACGAAAGTACCTTGACCGCTGGCTACGGCAGCACCCAGACGGCGCAGGAAATCAGTTGGCTCACCACCGGCTACGGCAGCACGCAAACGGCCGGCCATGGCAGCATCCTGACCGCCGGTTACGGCAGCAATTCCACCGCAGGTTACGAAAGCACCCTGATCGCGGGGTATGGCAGCACCCAGACCGCCGGTTACGAAAGCACCCTGACCGCCGGTTATGGCAGCACCCTGACCGCGCTGGAAAACAGCTCGCTGACCGCCGGCTACGGCAGTACCGAAATCGCCGGGTTTTCCAGCACGCTGATCGCCGGCTACGGCAGCAGCCAGACCGCCGGTGGCGACAGCACGCTGACCGCTGGCTACGGCAGCACTCTGATGGCGCTGGACAACAGCACGCTGACGGCAGGCTACGGCAGCACCGAGACCGCAGGACAGGACAGCTCGCTGATCGCCGGTTATGGCAGCACCTTGACCAGTGGCGTGCGCAGCTATCTGACCGCTGGCTATGGCAGCAACCAGATCGCAAGCTACGGAAGCTCGTTGATCGCAGGACACGAAAGTACCCAGATTGCCGGTCATCGCAGCATGTTGATCGCCGGCAAGCTGAGTTCGCAGACGGCGGGCTCGCGCAGCACGCTGATCGCCGGCAGGGGCAGCATCCAGACCGCAGGCGACCGCAGCAAGCTGATCGCCGGCGCCGACAGCACCCAGATCGCCGGCGATCGCAGCAAGTTGCTGGCCGGCAGCAACAGCTTCCTCACCGCCGGGGACCGCAGCAAACTCACCGCAGGCGACGATTGCACGCTGATGGCAGGCGACCGCAGCAAGTTGACCGCCGGCAAGAACAGCATCCTGACCGCGGGCGCCAACAGCCGATTGATCGGTAGCCTGGGCTCCACCCTCACCGGTGGCGAAGACTCGGTGCTGATCTTCCGATGCTGGGACGGCAAGCGCTATACCAACATCATTGCCAAGACCGGCGAGGAGGGCGTCGAGGCCGACACCGCCTATCAGGTCGACGACGACAAGAACGTGGTCGAAAAATTCGACGATCCGTTCGACACGATCGACACCATCGTGCTCGAGCATGGCGGCGGGCCGGCGTCTGCAGCCGATCACGCGCCTGATGCGCATGCACCCCACTGAGCAAGCAACGCACGCAGGCGATCTGCGGCGTTGATCAGCGGCTGCGGCCAACTGCCCGATGAGCGGCAGTTGGCCTGATCTGCTCAAACACGCATTGCGGTGACCCCGATGACTGCCGCCCGCCTGGCGTCGCCAGTCCCTGGAGCGGGTCACGAAGAGTGAAACGCGCATGTCGGCCCTGGATCCGCATCGGCAGAGCGAGGCATCCAGAAGACGCTCCATGCATCAGCGCGCAGAGCGGCTTGGCTCCGTCAACCACGGCAGTGGAGCGCACTGAACAGCCAGCGACGCAGCACCGCGCTTACGATTCCCTAATCCCTAATCCCGGCGTTAGGTCAGCCCGTATTCTTTCAGCTTCTTGCGCAACGTCGCCCGATGGATGCCCAGCATCGCCGCGGCGCGGCTCTGGTTGCCTTCACAGTGGTTGAGCACTTCGACGAACAACGGGATCTCCATCTCGCGCAGCACGATTTCATACACATCATCGGCGTCGCTGCCGTCCAGGTCGCGCAGATAACGGCGGACGGACTGGGCCACGTGTTCGCGCAGCGGCGACTTCGGGGCGCCACGACTGGTGTCAGGACGAGCGGGGGCTGCGTTCAAAGGAGGTTTCCCAGTGTCACGAAGCCGGGATGCGTGGCCGGCGAGGGGGAGTGAGTCTAGCGCGTGACCTCATCGCTCGCCACGCCCGTGTGGCCATCGGTGGCCGGTCGCGTCCGTTCAACGGAAATCGAAACTGAAGGCGGCGGTGCTGGCGGCCGGTTCGCGCACGCGAAACGCCACCTGCACCGCCTGGCCTGGCGCGAGCGTGTCCTGCGCGCCCGGGCGTTGGCCCAGATACTCCTGCGGCGCCAGCACGCGCGTGCCGATCACCCGGCCGTCGGCATCCGACAGCGACAGCTGCAGCCACGGCCAGGCCTGCGCCCAACGCGCGTCGTTGCGGAAGCTGGCCTGGATCTGCAGCACGCCGGGGTTGGTGGGCAGCGGCCGCACGTCGCGGTTGAGCAGGGTCAGCGCGGCCGGTTCGCGCCAGGCCGGTAACGTGCACCGCAGCACCTCGCAGGCCGCGCCGACCAGCGGCCGCCAGCGCGCGTCCGCGGCCAGGTGCGCGCGGTCGGCGATGACGATCTGCAGCGCTAACAAACCGACCAAGCCGATCAACAGCGCCCATTGCCGCCCGCTGGCGCGCAGACGCGGCCGGGTGAAGCCGCGGCGGGCGAAGGCGGGCGCGGGTTGGGCTGCGGCTGGGAGTGGTTGGAAGTGTGCGGCGGTGGTGGTGCCGGCGTGGCCCGCATTGCTGAGGGTTGCCTTGGTGGCTGGTTGCGGAGCGGTCTCGGATGCCGGGGCGGCGGCGGTGTCGGGTGTGGTATCGCGATCGACATCGAAATTGAGATGTTGATCGGCATCGGCATCGGCATCGAGATCGGTCTCCCGGCCTGCGTCCGCGATGCTGCCGACAACTGCGCCAGTCGAATGCGTGCCGGCGTAACTAGAGATCGCATCGCGGTTGTCATCAGCGCCGAGCGTTGTGTCTTCCTCGGTATCGCCGGGGACGTCGCGCGTGCTGGAGGTGTTCCACCCCAATCGATCCGGATTGGCGTTGCCTGCTGCAGTTTGGCGGTCATCGCTGCGTGGGGTGGTGGTGGCCGCGCGTGCCGTGTCGGCGCGCGGCGCTGTCACCAGCGGCGCCACCGGCGGTGGAACGACCGCGGCCTGCGGCGCGGCGGCCGGCTCTGCCAATGGCGCGGGCGGCAACTGGCGCGTCGGTACCGGCAGCGGCTGCTCGGGCGGCTCGGCAGGTGGCACGGCCGGCGTGGGAATCAGCGATGGGGCAGCCGGCGTCGCACGCAGGAACGTGGCCAGGGGGCGGCGCGGTGGCGGAGTCTCGGACATCGGCAGACGTGCAGCGGGAAGACCCCTATTCAACCACGCGCACGCCAATGGGCGAACCGGAGTGCTTCAGCAGGTGTGCCTTGCATGAAGCGCGCGCGGCAGTGGCGTTGACTGCATCTTCGCAACACCTCTGGCTGCGGCGGACACGCGCCAAGGCGCGGCAGCAGCAGACCAGGCGGGCTCAGAGCGAGCTCCCAATGCGAATCTCGAATCGCAGCGTCAACACTCAGCGGTCCTTGTCGGCATGGCTTGCCTGGTCAAACGCAGACAAGCAAGCTCGTCCCGATTCCCGATTCCCGATTCCCGATTCCCGATTCCCGATTCCCGAATCACCGCCGCCGACGCGTCTTGGTCTCGGCCAGCAATAGATCGAGCAAGCCACTGCGCTGACGCGGTGCCAGCGTATCGAAGCGCGACAGCAGTACGCGCTGCTGGTCGTCCAGGCGACGGTATTGGGCGGGTTCTTCGGCGATCGCCGAGACCGGCGGGCCGAATGTCCGCTCGCCGCGCCCGGTGGCCAGGTATTCGAACGCCATGCCACTGCGCTTGGCCAGGCCGATCAGATTCTCCACCGAAGGCGCGGTGCCTTCGGCCATTTCCCATTGAGCGACGGCGCTGCGGGTGACCCCCAGTTCGCCGGCCAGGGCTTCCTGGGTCAGCTTGGTGAAGCTGCGGGCTTCGCGTACTCGCTCGTACAGCTTGCTCACACGGCACCGATGAATGGCAGACAGGGCCGGGAGATATAGCTCTAGCAGCGCCGGGGGATAGTTCGTATAACTTTCATATCGCCATATGTTTGCGATACTGTCTACGTGTCGATGACGACGACATCACAGCGAACTCAAGGAAGGTGTTCATGGTCGAGCCAGCCGCTCCCAAATCCGATCCAGCGCGACGGGATTCAGCACCGTCGGCACCACCTGAGGTGGCGCCCTGGCCTGCGCATTCGCCATTGGATCCCGCTGTTGCGCACTTTCGCGGCGCGCCGTGTTACCAGATCTGGCAGCGCGGTGCGCACTGGACGGCAGTGCGCGAAGGCGTGCATTGGTCGGCCGGACTGGCGCCGCGCGCGTGGGCGCTGCGCTACCGGCAATGGCGGTTGCTGGCGCTGGGCCTGTCGATCGTGGGCCTGGCTGGCGGCCTGGCCATGATCGGTGCACAGGCGTGGGTATCGTCCATTGCCTGGGCGGTGGTGTTGCTGGCCGACGCATTACTCCGCGTGCGCGTGGCCAGACACGCCGGGCGCTGGCGCAACGAAGCGCTGCAGCGCGATGGTTGGCAGGCCGTGACCCGGTTGCGCGCGATCAGCGTTGCCGACGCGTTGACCACCGCGCAGATCCGCGCCGGCCGGCCCCCGCGGTAAACCCGGGATGCGTCAGGCGCGGCGGATGCCGTCGATGCGCATCCAGTCTTCGTCGCGTTCGCAGCGCAGTTGCTCGAACCACGGCGCGTAGCGTTGCAGCAGCTCGTCTTCCTGGCCGTGCAGGATGCCTGACAGTGCGATCCGTCCGCCGGGTGCCACGCGCGCGGCCAGGGTCTCGGCCAGGGTATCCAGCGCCGAGGCCAGGATATTGGCGACCACCACCGGGTAGGTCTGCACCGGCTCGTCCTGTGGCAGATACACCGCCAACTGCGCTTGCACGGCGTTGCGCTCGGCATTGTCGGCGGTGGCAAGGACCGCCTGCGGGTCGTAGTCCACGCCCACCGCGCTGGCGGCACCCAGCTTCAGCGCGGCGACGGCCAGAATGCCCGAGCCGCAGCCGAAATCGAGCACGCGGCGGCCCTGCAGTTCGCCGCTGCCGGCCAGGCTGTCCAGCCAGCGCAGACACAGCGCGGTGGTCTGGTGCGTGCCCGAGCCGAAGGCCAGGCCCGGATCCAGCCGCACCACCGCAGCGTCGGGCGCTTGCGCGGCCTCGGGCAGGTCGTGATTCCAGGGCACGATGAAGGTGCGCGCGCCGAACTGCATTGGCTTGAACTGATCCATCCAGGCGCGTTCCCAATCGGTGTCTTCGACCGTGCGGAATCCGACCTGGCTCCAGTCCAGCCCGGGATCGAACGCCTCCAGTGCAGCGAGCAGCACCAGCGCATCGCTGTCGCCGTCGAACAGCGCGTTCAGCACAATCGTGTTCCACATCGGCGTTTCGCCAACGCCGGGTTCGAGAATGGCGCGCTCGTTGCTGGTATCGGCATTGGCGTCGAGCAGGGTCACCGCCAGCGCGCCGATATCGTCCAGCGCATTCTGGTAACGGGGCTGGGTGGCATCGGAGCAGGGCAGGGTCAGTTCAAGAAACGGCATCGTGGCAGTTGGGCAATTCGAAAGCGTGCATCGTAGACCATTCGTGCAGGCGGGCTCTTGCGCGAAGCTGCGGAAGGGGCGGTCTGGGCAATCGGTGCGCAATGACGATGCGGAGGTTGAAGATCGATGTCGAGACGTGGCAGCGGCATCGACGAGGCAGCGCATCAAGCGCCGGTGGTGCGGTGCTCGGCGCTTCAGTGCATTCGGCGGCGCGTGTCCTGCTGCAGGGCGTGCCGCACGCTTGCGTCTCGGCAACCAAATCGCCACGGCGCGTCACTCACTTCAAACTCGCGCGCAGACCATCATTCCATGCATTGCCCTTCCCGCAGTTTGCGCAGGCAGCGCCCGCTTGCGCACCGCGGCGTGCGAAAGGCGGGTGCTAGACTCCGCGCCGTCGCTGCGGGGCTTTCCCGCGCCAGGGTCGCTGCCGTTCATGCCGCTTGCTCGTGCCCGCCATCTTTGGTTGTTGCTCGCACCTGCTGCGCTGGCAGCGGCAGCGTGGTGGCATGTGCGTGCGCAACCGACCGAGTCGCCCGCTGCAGCGATAGCGGCCCCGGCAAGCAGCACGCAGGCAAGCTTGTTTGCGCCAGCGCTACACGCGCCTGCCGAACGCAGCACCGCCTTGCAGTTGCCCTATCGCGATACCGTGGATGCGCAAACGGATCTGTATCGCTACGCGCAGCAATTGCAGCAGCAGGTGCGTGCCGGCGATGCGCAGGCCGGTTGGCGCTTGAGCCGGGTCTACGACTACTGCGCGCCGTACGCGGCCAGCCCGGCCGGCTACGCTGCCGACAGCGAATGGATCGCCGCGCAACACACCCCCGGCGTGGTGGCGATGCACGCGGCACGCGAGCGCGTGGCGCAGCGTTGCGCAGGCTTTGCGCCCAGCGATGGCGTGAGCCCGCAGTTGGTTGCGCAGCAACGTCAGGCCGCCGCGCGCGCCGGCAACCTGGCTGCCGAGGCGGCATTGCTTGCGCTGGGCGAGCCCTTGCAGACATCGCCGACCTACAAGCGCGCGCTGGTGCAGCGCGTGCTGGTCTCGCGCGACCCGGAAGCCTATCTGGCGCTTGCCCCGGCCATGGGTGCGCGTGCCAGTGGCGACGACAGTCTGCAGGGCTATGTGGCCGGCGATCAGTTCGCCGAACTGGCCTGGCAGGTCGCTGCATGCCGGCTGGGCCTGGATTGCAGCGCCGAAAGCACCTTGGTTACCAGTTATTGCGCCAACGCGGGCATCTGCTCGCGCGATAGCGCACAGGATTTTGTGTCATTCGTATTCGACGCCGCGGTGCCGCGGCAGGGAGCAGACAGGGTGGATGAGATGGTCGATACACTGGTGTCCGAGCCGGGAGCGCAGTCATGAATTACCGTCGGTTGGCGCATGGCGCCAAGTTCTGGTTCTGGGTCGCGTTGTTCGTGGCGTATTCGGCAGCGGCCGTTGGCATCGTGATGATCGATACCGCCGATCACCGTTACCAGCCGCTGTCGGTCAAGTCGACCACGGTCACTGCCGACGAACAGCAGCGACGGCATGGCGCCAGCCAGGTGGCAGCGGTGTATCGCGCCAGCAGCGCGATGCCGTTTTCGGCATTGCCGGCCGGGGCGACCTTCCAGGTGGTGTGGCCGGATGGGTCCACCGAAACCATGACCGTGGTCGACCCGTCCTCGTCCAGCGGCATCGTGCCGGTGCCGGGTAGCCAGCAGCCGGCGGCGCCGCGGCGTGAGTGATGCGCGGTGTCTGTGCGTCAACAGCGTGAACTACGAAAAAGCCCGGTTTCCCGGGCTTTTTCGTTATCTGCGTGCGTCGATCAAACCAGCGCGATCGACTTGTTCTTGCGCTCGGCCAGACGCTTTTCCAGATAGTGGATGTTCTGCCCACCGGCCTGGAAGCCCTTGTCGCGCATGATGCGCTGCTGCAGCGGGATGTTGGTCTTGATGCCGTCCACCACCATCTCGCTCAGCGCCACGCGCATGCGCGCGATCGCGGTTTCGCGATCCGGGCCGTGCACGATCAACTTGCCGATCATCGAGTCGTAATTGGGCGGCACCTTGTAGCCGGCGTAGATGTGCGTATCCACGCGCACACCCGGGCCACCGGGCGGATGGAACGCGGTGATCAGACCCGGGTTGGGCATGAAGGTTTCCGGGTCCTCGGCATTGATGCGGCATTCGATCGCATGCCCGCGCAGCACGATGTCGCTCTGTTTGATGGTCAGCTTCTGCCCGGCGGCAATGCGCAATTGCTCGCAGACCAGATCGATGCCGGTAATGCGCTCGGTGACCGGATGCTCCACCTGGATGCGCGTGTTCATTTCGATGAAGTAAAAACGCCCGTCTTCGAACAGGAATTCGAAGGTGCCGGCGCCGCGGTAGCCGATGCGGATGCAGGCATCCACGCAGACCTTGCCGATCTCGTTGCGCAGTTCTTCGGTGATGCCCGGTGCCGGCGCTTCTTCCACCACTTTCTGGTGGCGGCGCTGCATCGAGCAATCGCGTTCGCCCAGATGGATCGCACCGCCCTGGCCATCGGCAAGCACCTGGATTTCCACGTGACGCGGATTTTCCAGGAACTTCTCCATGTAGACCTGATCGTTGCTGAAAGCGGCCTTGGCTTCGGACTTGGTGGTTTCGATGGCGGCCTTCAACGCGGCCTCCGAATGCACCACGCGCATGCCGCGCCCACCGCCGCCGCCGGCGGCCTTGATGATCACCGGGTAGCCGATCTCGCGCGCCACCTTGGTGTTGGCGACGATGTCATCGCCCAGCGGGCCGCCCGAACCGGGCACGCATGGCACACCGGCGGCCTTCATTGCGCGGATCGCTTCCACCTTGTCGCCCATCAGGCGAATGGTGTCGGCCCTGGGGCCGATGAAGATGAAGCCGGATTCTTCCACGCGCTCGGCAAAGTCGGCGTTTTCCGACAGGAAGCCGTAGCCGGGATGGATGGCCTGCGCATCGGTGACCTCGGCCGCGGCGATCAACGCCGGGATATTGAGGTAACTGTCGCTGGAGGCCGCCGGGCCGATACACACCGACTCGTCGGCCATGGCCACGTGCTTGAGGTTGCGGTCGACCGTGGAATGCACCGCGACCGTGCGGATGCCGAGCGTGTGGCACGCGCGCAGGATGCGCAGCGCGATTTCACCTCGGTTGGCGATGACGATTTTATCGAGCATGGGATTCGGGATTCGAGAGGGGGGATTCGTAGAGGGCGCCGGGCTCGCGCAGATGTCGCGATTCGTCCAGCGTGCGGATCAATGCATTGAGCCTGGCAAACGTGCGATTCAAGAGATCCAGAGTTGCCGTATCGGGCGAACCGAACTGCAGCCGTGTTGCGATCTGCAGCTGCGTGTCCAGTTCCGCCAGCGAACCCCGCGCTATCGACAGATAACGCAGGTAGTCAGCGGTAGAGCGCCGCGCGGCACCTTCGGCGATGTTGGAAGGCACGCTGATCGCCGCGCGCCGCATCTGTGCCGTCAGTCCGAAGCGTTCGGAATCAGGAAAGTCGTGGCTCAGACGGTAGATCGCTTCGACAAGCGACATCGCATCGCGCCATACCATCAGGCGCTCATGCGGTCGCTCTTGCGAATCCCGAATCACGACTCTCCAATCCCCGCCGTTCAGCCGATCACAAACAACGGCTGATCGAATTCCACTGGCTGACCGGTCTCGCCGAGGATGGCCACGATGGTGCCGGAGACGTCGGCTTCGATCGGGTTGAACATCTTCATCGCCTCGATGATCGCCAGCGTTTCGCCGGCCTTGACCTGCTGGCCGACGGTGACGAAGGCCGGCTTGTCCGGGGCCGGCGAGATGTAGAACGTGCCAACCATCGGCGCGCGCAGCACGTGGCCTTCCGGCAAGGCGGGGCCCTGCTTGGCACCGCCGGTGGAGGCTTCGGTGGGCGACTGCATCGGCATTGCGGCTGCGGCCGGGGCCTGCGCGAGCGGAGCGGGTGCGTACTGCTGCACCGGCGCGCTGACCACGGTCGTGCCCTTGGGCACGCGCGCCAGACGCACGCTTTCTTCGCCTTCCTTGATCTCGATTTCGGCGAGATTGGATTCTTCGAGCAGGTCGATCAGTTTCTTGATTTTGCGGAGATCCATACGGGCCTCATGAGGTGAATCGGTGGGGAGTGCCGGCGGTTGCCGGCGGAATGGGGTCAGCGTGTCGACGCGGGCGCCGGCAATGCGGGTGTCATGCGTCGCGCTCCAGCCGCGCAATCACCGCTTCCAGCGCCAGCCGGTAGCTATCTGCGCCGAAGCCGCAGATCACCCCGTCGGCCTTGTCGCTGAGATAGCTGTGATGGCGGAACGGCTCGCGCGCATGCGGATTGGACAGATGGATTTCCACGAACGGCAAGCCCACGGCCAGCAGCGCATCGCGCAGCGCCACCGAGGTGTGGGTGAAGGCGGCCGGGTTGATCAGGATGTAGGCGGTGCCGTCTTCGCGCGCGGCGTGGATGCGCTCCACCAGCACGTGCTCGGCGTTGGACTGCAGGCAGGCCAGCGTGTGCCCGGCCGCCTGCGCGCGGTCCACCAGGGCCGCATCGATCTGCGCCAGTGTGGTGCGCCCGTAGACCTCCGGCTCGCGGGTGCCGAGCAGGTTGAGGTTGGGGCCATGCAACAGCAGCAGGTGGGCCATGACATCCGGGAGAGCGGAAAGGTCGGAAGTCTGCGCGATGTGGCCGATGCTGTCCAGATAGGCGAAGTTAGGCTTGTTTTAAACGAATGATTGAAATTTCCGGCTCATCTGCCCTGGAGCGCGCACGCGGAGCCTTATGTGGTGGCATTTTCGCGGCAGGCACTTGAACGTTGCCCGTCGACTGGTGCCATGCGGCCGTCTGCTCAATCGTCGTTGGCTTGTTTAGTTTGCCGCGCACCTTGTGGGCTGGCAGCAGCGGGCAGGGAGATCAGCGACGTTGTGTGCGCGGAGTGTGTCTCACCTCAGCTCCTGAGCGGCAACTGGGCTGCATGTTGTCTCGGTGCTCAGCCGCGCGCCGCAGCTCCGCTGGTCAACGCGCGGATGCTGCCGGCGTCGGCCTGGTGGATGGGATTGCATACCAGCAGGATCAGATCGGTGCGGCCCTCCACTGCAAAGGAGGAATACTCCATCTCCATCTCGCCAAGGATCGGGTGGCGCAGATGCTTGATGCCATCGCTGGGGTCGTTGACCTCACCGGCTTCCCACAAGCGGGCGAAGTCTTCGCTGCGGCTGCGCAACTCTTCCACCAGCGGGGCGATGGCGGCGTTGGCGCCTGCGCGCGCTGCATCGGCGCGGAACACGGTGACCAGCGATCTGGCCACGCCTTCCCAATCCAGATTCATCACCCGCGATGCGGGGCTCAGGAACATCAGCCGCAACACATTGCGTTCGCTGGGCGGCAACGTTGCGTAGTCGGTGAGCACCGCTGCGGCCGCCGCGTTCCAGGCGACCACGTCCCAGCTCACCGTGCGGATGAAAGCCGGGCTGGTTTCCATCGCATCGAGCACGCGTTGCAGCCGTGGGGTGACGCCGGCGGGCGGGTGATAGCGCACGTCGGGCAGGCGCCCCAGCCCGAGCAGAAACAAGTGCTCGCGTTCGGCATCGGTGAGCAGCAAGGCCTTGGCGATGCGGTTCAACACGCCTGCCGAGGGCGCGCCGCCGCGGCCCTGTTCCAGCCAGCTGTACCAGGTGGCGCTGATGTTGGCGCGCTGCGCCACTTCTTCCCGGCGCAGGCCGGGGGTGCGCCGCCGGCCGCCGGGATAGCCCAGCGCGGCAGGGTCCAGGCGTTCGCGCCGCTCGCGCAGGTAGCTACCAAGAGTGGCGTCGGCCATGGTCCGATCCTGTTACTTGCTATACCGGGATAATCTCACGACTGTAAGGGTATCTCTGGCGTCGATAGCATTTCGGTTCCTCATGAATTGGTGGATCCACATGCATGTATTCGTCACAGGTGCCACCGGTTGGGTCGGCACAGCGGTGGTTGATGAGTTGCTGCAGCACGGGCATCGCGTGCTCAGTCTGTCGCGGTCGCCCGAAAAAGCGCAGACGTTGAAGGCGAAAGGCGCCGATGTGTTGCATGCAACGCTGGACGATCTGGACAGCCTGCGCGCGGCCGCCCGCGCTGCCGATGGCGTGATCCATCTGGCCTTCAATCACGATTTTTCCCGCTATACCGAAAATGCCGCGCAGGATCGCCTGGTGATCGACACGCTGGGCGACGCGTTGCAAGACAGCGACAAGCCGTTGCTGGTGACCTCCACCTTGTCGGCACTGCGTGCGTTCGGTCGGGTCGCCAGCGAAGCCGATCTGCCTGCGTCGGATCCGTCCTATCCGCGCCGTTCGGAAGAGGCCACGCGCCTGCTCGGCGAGCGCGGTGTCCGCGCGGCCACCATCCGCTTGCCGTCCTCGGTCCACGGCGTTGGCGAAACCCATGGCTTTGTGCCGATGCTGATCGACCTGGCGCGCGAGAAGGGCGTATCGGCCTACATCGGAGAAGGCGCCAATCGCTGGCCGGCGGTGCATGTTGCCGACGCGGCCCGGCTGTATCGGCTGGCGCTGGAAGGTGCGACGCGTCAGGCCGCTTACCATGCCGTTGCCGACAGCGGGGTGCAATTTCGCGAGATCGCCGAAGCGATCGGGCACAAGCTGGGCTTGCCGGTGGAGTCGCGCGATGCCGCGCATTTTGGCTGGTTCGCAGGCTTCGCCAGCGAAGATGTGCCCGCCTCCAGCGAGGCAACGCGGCAGCAGTTGGGGTGGCAGCCGAGCGGTCTGGGGTTACTGGCCGATATCGCGCAACCGGCGTATTACGCGGGCCGCTGAGTCGACACCGCAATCGCTGTGCGGCCGCAGATTGCGTGCGGCCGCGCAGCGATCAAGGCTGGCAGAGAGTGTGCGTGTGTGAGTGCGAAGGCATCCAGCACACCTGCGTGCCAGACGCGTTGGTCTCTGCGCTTGCGCAGCCTCTTATCGACTTGCGCACATCACCTCATGCGGCAGCGCAAGCACTCCACACCAAACCCAGCGCTCACACAGCGCGTGGCGATGCGCTCACCGCGCAGCGCGCAGCAAAGCATCCTCGGTGATCGCGTTGGTCAGCACGGTCGGCAATACCGCCGGTGGTGTGCCGGGCCCGTAGACCACGTACAACGGCACACCGACCGCCTGGTGCTGGTCGAGAAAGGCGCTGATCTTGGGGTCGACGTTGGTCCAGTCGCCTTTCATGTAGACCGCATCGACCCGGCGCAATGCATCGCGGAACTCGGCGCTGCTCAGCACGTTCTTTTCGTTGGCCTTGCAGGTCACGCACCAGTCGGCGGTCATGTTGACGAACACCACGCGGTTGTCGGCGCGCAGGCGGTCGAGCAATTGCGGCGAGAACGTCACCACGCCTTCGGCGGCGGTGGCGGCCGGCAAGCTGAGGCGGGTGACCGCAATCACCGGCACGATGGCCAGCAGCAGCATCACCGCAGCCAGGCCCATGCCGATGCGATTGCTCTTCCAGCGGCTGCGCTCGAAGCAGAACAGGCCCAGCGCCAACAACGTGGCGCCGACCAGCATCAGTGCCAGCGCATCCACGCCGCGCTGCTTGCCCAGCACCCACAACAACCAGATCGCGGTGAGATACATCGGGAACGCCAGCACCTGCTTGAGCGTTTCCATCCACGCGCCGGGCGTGGGCAGGCGCCGCGCCAGCGAGGGAATGAAGCCGATCAGCAGGAACGGCAGCGCCAGGCCCAGGCCCAGCGCCAGAAACACCAGCATCGCTAGCAGCGCAGGTGCTGTGAACGCATACGCCAAGGCGGTGCCCATGAACGGGGCGATGCAGGGGCTGGCGACCACGCAGGCCAGCACGCCGGTGAAGAAGTCGCCCAGCGGGCCATTGCGCGATGCCAGCGACTGGCCGATGCCGCCCAGATTGCTGCCCAGCGTAAACACGCCCGACAGGCTCAGGCCCACCGCAAACATCAGATACGCCAGCGCGGCGACAAACCACGGCTGCTGCAGCTGGAAGCCCCAGCCGGCCGCTTGCCCGGCCGCACGCAGGCCGATCACCAGCCCGCCGATGGCGGCGAACGACACCAGCACGCCCAGCGAATACCAGATGGCATGGCTGCGCGCGTGGCTGCGGCTCTCGCCGCTGTGCGCCAGCCCCAGCACCTTCAGCGACAGGATCGGCAGCACGCACGGCATCAGGTTCAAGATCAACCCGCCGAGCAGGGCCAGCACCAGCATGGCCAGCAGGCCTTTTTCGGTATGCGGCGGCTGGGTGCGTTGCGGGTTGCCGGCCGAGGCGTCGGCAGCCGGGGCTGTGCTGGCGTCGGGCCTTGCGGCAGGCGCCGGTTCGCTGGGCGTCTGCCCGGCGGCCAGCGGCGAAATCATCAGCGGCGCGGTCTGCGCCTGGTTTTGCGGCGACACCGTGCCGGGCGGCAACTCCAGCGCGACGCGGCGGGTCATTGGCGGATAGCAGATGCCGTCGGTCTGGCAGCCCTGGAAGGTCGCTACCAACGTCACTTTTGCCGGATCTGCGTGATCGCGCAGCAGCGGCAGGGTGACTTCGGCCTGGTCGAAATACACCACCACATCGCCGAAATGCTCGTCGCGATGCGCTTTGCCCTGCGGCCAGCGCGGCAGCCCGGTGCGCACGCCGCCGGCGCCTTCCAGTGCCAGCGAGGTGCGGTCGCGGTAGATGTAATAGCCGGGCGCCGGGGTGAAGCGCAGCAACAGGCTGTTGCCGTCGCCGACGATGGCTTCGAAGGTGAAGGCCTGCTCGGCCGGCAGCGGCAGTGCGTCCACGCCGGCTGCCTGGCCGGGGCTGCCGAACAGGCGCGGGGCGGCGGCCGGGGCACGCGGCACCAGCGACCCCAAGTTTTCGCGCTGTGCGGCAGGCGCAGCGGCGGCGGGCGAGGGTGAGGCTGCCGAAGCATCGGGCAGGCTCACGCGCAGTTCGCGACGCTGCGGCGGGTAGCACACGCCGGCATCGGCGCAGCCCTGGTACTGCACCTGCAACACGGCGGTGCGCAGCGCAGGCTCGGCCTTGCCGGCCAGCTTGGCCTGCAGCTGCTTGCGGTAGGTCTGCACCTGGCCGAAGAACTCGTCGTGCTTGCTCTGCCCTTCCGGCAGCGCCAGTTCACCGGCGGCAAAGCCTTGCCCGGCTTTGACGCTGATGCGGTGGCGATACAGGTAATAGCCCGGCGCGATCTTCCAGCTCAGCGCGATGCTGTCGCGGCTATCGGCCGTGGCGCTCAGCGTGAATGCCTGATCCACCGGCAGCAGGTCGGCCTCGGTGACGGCGGCCTGCGCGGGCAATGGCGCCAGCAGCGCCAGCGGGGCTGCGAACAACGGTACGGCCAGCAATGCGCAGCGGGCGATCCAGCGGGACAGAGACTTCATGGACGTCAGGATTCCTTGCGGGTTTCGGCCCGGACCCAATCGAGATATGCCGGCAGCCCGGCGCTGGCTTGGACCGCAACCGCCTCCGGCAGTTCATACGGATGCAGTGCCTGCAGCCGCGCAATGGCGTCGGGCAGGCGGTCTTCCCAGGTCTTGATCAACAGCTGCACTTCCTGACTGCGCTCGATCGTCCCATTCCAGCGGTACAGCGACTGCACGCCGGGCACCTGGGTGACGCAGGCGGCCAAGCGCTCGTTGAGCAGCGCGTGCGCAATGCGATCGGCGCTGTCGGCATCCGGGCAGGTACTGAACAACACATGGAGGGAAGAGGCGCTCACGTAGCTGCGCAGTGTAATCCTCCGCTTACGCGGGATCGACCGCACGTTCCGGAACGCGGCGTTGACTTCGCGCAATACAGCTTTCGACAATCGATGCGGGCAGCGTCTTGGCAGTCGGGCGCTGATGACCGGCAAGGTTCGGTGCGATGACCGACTGCGCGGGACCGCCACCACTGCGGTGGTCCAGGGCGCGAATGGAACGTCGGCCAGGATAATGTCGCCAGGCCGGCATTCGAGCGGCATCCGAAGCCGATTGGACGGTAAGCCACATGCACCGGCCCGACGCACCGGGCGCCGGGCCAGGATGGATCAATGTGCCTCGGCCCGACGCCTCAAGCGCCGGGCCGGGATGGATCAATTGGCCAGTTGGCAGCTTGCCGGCTTGGCCGAGGTGAACAGGCTCGATGTCGCCCATTCGGGGTGATCCACGAACGGATTGCGATTGCCCTGGAAGCTGAAGACCACCTGGTTGCGCGCACGTTCGGCATCGTCCGGCGGGTCGGCCTGGTGCCAGGCCAGCAGCGTGGACAACAGCCCCATGTAGGCCGGAGAGGCAGAGGTCTGCACGATCTTGCTGCGGTCGTCGGTGAGCTCCAGGTCCGGCTCGGATTGCCCGGTGGCCGCGTCGGTGCCGCCCTCGTAGCGGATCGCCATGTACATCACCGCGCGTGCCATGTCGCCCTTGCGCTTGTCCCACACTTCGAAGGTGCCACCGTTGCCGTCGGGCGTGCGCACCCAGTTGGAATTACCCGGATAGCGCCCGCTGCCGCCGCCACTGCCGTCGTTGACCTCGGTCACCCGCTCGCCGCAGCTGCTGGTGCAGGTGGCGTAGGGCTTGTTGCCGCGGTCGGCGTTGAAGCCGGTGTCGGTCAGATACAGCATGTGGGTGTCGGTGTAGGGCGCATACGGCAGGCCCTTGTCGCCGCTGGCGCTGCCGAAGCCCAGCGAGTTGGGCCAGGTGTGCTCGCGGTTGTAGGTCAGCCCGCTACCGGTGCCGGCGCGGTCACTGCCCTTGGCGTAGCTGCGGTTGCGGTAGGCGTCCAGGATCCGGCCGCTGTTGTTGGGGTCCTCGTCGGCCATTTCCAGGATGGTCCAGGTGCTGGTGCCCGAGCCGCTATATGGGTAGACCGTGTGGCCCTTGATTACGGTGTGCAGCGAGCAGCGCAGCTGGCTGGCATTGGCGGTGTTCACCCGCGAGTAGTAGCCGGTGCCGCCGCCGCTGGCCGTGGCCACGGTGAAGGCGATGGACTGGTTGGCGGCCGGGCTCAGCCCGCTGGCGTCGCGGATGGCGCTGGCGGTGATCGCCAGGGTGCAGCGCTCGCCGCCCACCAGGGCAGTGTTGGTGGACAGGCTGAAGCGGGTACCGCTGGTCGGGTAGCTCAGCGCCACCGTGCCGGAGCTGGCGCAGCTCAGCGCGAAGGCGCCGCTGCTCAGCGTCACCGCCTCGCTGAAGCCCACGCTCAGATCGCCGGCCGCCGGGAAGTTGGTGGCGCCCTGGGTCGGGGTGGTGCTGGTGATCGAAGGCGCAGCGCCGGTTTCGCCGCCACCGCCGCTGCCGTTGAAGGTCTGGCCGCGATTGCACGCGCCAAACGTCTGCGCCGACGAGCCGGCCCAGCTGAAATTCGCCGCGCTGCTGCCGGTGCCGGTGAGTTGCAGCGAACTGCCGACCGCGCTGCTGTTGCTCTCGCTGACCGGCAGGTTCTGGCTGGTGACGCCGGCTGCCGGACCACCGCTGCCGGTGATGGCGCCTTCGTAGCTGAGAAACTGCGCCAGCTGACCGCTCGGGTCCACCAGCGCCACACCGTCGTTGGGCCCGTTCTGCACGCCGTTGCTGGCATAGCTGACCGTGGCCACGCGCACCTGGCTGCCGCAGCTGACCAAGCTGCCGGCCGGCACCGCCGTGTTGGCGTAGACCGTGGCCGCGCTCGGCGCGCTGCCGTTGTACAGATAGATGCGGTAGCCGCTCAGCGATTCGCCGGCGGTGGCCACCACTTCCACGGCTTCGCCGCTGTCGCCGGAGGCGCCCGCGTCGTCGTAATGCAGTTCGTTGATGAACACCGCGGCGTGGGCGGTGGGGACGGCCAGTGCGAACGCACAGGCCAGGGGAAGCACGCAGCTCAGGGACACAGCACGGGACGGCAACCTCATCGACAGCTCCTTGTGATCGGGGAATGCGTTGCCGACTGTAAAACGTGTGCATGACAATCGGTGGAACCTGGTTCCAATTCTAGAGCGACCGACAAAACTACTGCGCGTCTGCCAGGCGGGCGCGGCCGGTGCTCGGAATCCTCATGTACCACTCGTACACTGCGGTTCCTCCGCGCCGTCCGCGCCCACCTGACAACCGCTCGCTACGTTTTGTCGGCCGCTCTTGGTCCCTCGCGGGGATGCGCTTGTCGAAATTTTTTTGCCCCCAGCCCTTGAAAGCCGCCGGCGCAGCACAATCTTTGGCCCGCACCCGCTCTGTCGGGTTTTTTCCGCGCGCTGTGCTGGCAGTCGTCACATACGAGTGCTAACATCGCCGATAATTTCCAGACCAATCAATCACTTAAGAGGGTCTTTCTCTATGAGCATCAAGCCGCTTCACGACCGCGTTGTAGTCAAGCCGATCGAAGCCGACGAAGTTTCCGCCGGCGGGATCGTGATTCCGGATTCGGCCAAGGAAAAGTCCACCAAGGGTGAAGTCGTCGCCATTGGCGCCGGCAAGCCCCTGGACAACGGCAGCCTGCGCGCGCCGGTGGTCAAGGTCGGCGACAAGGTCATCTACGGCCAGTACGCCGGCAGCAGCTACAAGGCCGAGGGCATCGAGTACAAGGTGCTGCGCGAAGACGACATCCTGGCGGTCATCGGCTGATCAGGCGCTATGCGCCGGGAATCGGGAGTTGGGAATCGGGAATGGGCAAAGCGGCTAACGCCCTTCGCCATCCCACCCCGCCCCGATTCACGCTGTTGATCTACCGATTCCCCATTCCCTATTCCCCATTTCCGGAGTTACATACAAATGGCTGCTAAAGACATTCGTTTCGGTGAAGACGCACGTACCCGTATGGTCCGTGGCGTCAACGTTCTCGCCAATGCCGTCAAGGCAACCCTGGGCCCGAAGGGCCGCAACGTCGTGCTCGAAAAGAGCTTCGGCGCGCCGACCATTACCAAGGACGGCGTCTCCGTCGCCAAGGAAATCGAACTGGCTGACAAGTTCGAGAACATGGGCGCGCAGATGGTGAAGGAAGTCGCGTCGCGCACCAACGACAACGCCGGCGACGGCACCACCACCGCCACCGTGCTGGCCCAGGCCCTGATCCGCGAAGGCGCCAAGGCTGTGGCCGCCGGCATGAACCCGATGGACCTCAAGCGCGGTATCGACCAGGCCGTCAAGGCCGCCGTCATCGAGCTGAAGAACATCTCCAAGCCCACCACCGACGACAAGGCGATTGCCCAGGTCGGCACCATCTCGGCCAACTCGGACGAATCGATCGGCAACATCATTGCCGAAGCGATGCAGAAGGTCGGCAAGGAAGGCGTGATCACCGTTGAAGAAGGCTCGGGCCTGGAAAACGAGCTGGACGTGGTCGAGGGCATGCAGTTCGATCGCGGCTACCTCTCCCCGTACTTCATCAACAACCAGCAGAGCCAGTCGGCCGATCTGGACGACCCGTTCATCCTGCTGCACGACAAGAAGATCTCCAACGTGCGCGACCTGCTGCCCGTGCTGGAAGGCGTGGCCAAGGCCGGCAAGCCGCTGCTGATCGTCGCTGAAGAAGTCGAAGGCGAAGCGCTGGCGACCCTGGTGGTCAACACCATCCGTGGCATCGTCAAGGTCGTGGCCGTCAAGGCACCGGGCTTCGGCGACCGTCGCAAGGCGATGCTGGAAGACATGGCCGTGCTGACCGGCGGCACCGTGATTTCCGAGGAAGTGGGTCTGGCGCTGGAGAAGGCCACGATCAAGGACCTGGGCCGCGCGAAGAAGGTGCAGGTCTCCAAGGAGAACACCACCATCATCGACGGCGCCGGCGACTCGGCCACGATCGAAGCCCGCGTTGGCCAGATCAAGACCCAGATCGAAGACACCTCGTCCGATTACGACCGCGAGAAGCTGCAGGAACGCGTGGCCAAGCTGGCCGGCGGCGTTGCAGTGATCAAGGTCGGCGCTTCGACCGAAATCGAAATGAAGGAAAAGAAGGCCCGCGTCGAAGACGCCCTGCACGCCACCCGTGCAGCCGTCGAAGAAGGCGTGGTCCCGGGCGGCGGTGTGGCCCTGGTGCGTGCGCTGGTGGCCGTCGGTAACCTGACCGGTGCCAACGAAGACCAGACCCACGGCATCCAGATCGCCCTGCGCGCCATGGAAGCCCCGCTGCGCGAAATCGTGGCCAATGCCGGCGAAGAGCCGTCCGTGATCCTGAACAAGGTCAAGGAAGGCACCGGCAACTACGGTTACAACGCGGCCAACGGCGAGTTCGGCGACATGGTCGAGTTCGGCATCCTGGACCCGACCAAGGTCACCCGTTCGGCGCTGCAGAACGCAGCTTCGATCGCCGGCCTGATGATCACCACCGAAGCCATGGTGGCCGATGCCCCGAAGAAGGACGAGCCGGCAATGCCCGGCGGCGGTGGCGGCATGGGCGGCATGGGCGGTATGGATTTCTGATCCAGCCCCATCGGTTGTTGCATCAAAAAAAAAGGACCCCGCCGAAAGGCGGGGTTTTTTTTTATGGGCGTCGACAGGTGGGGAGGTCGATGCGTCGCTGAAATCACGACATGGGCTGCACGCGCTGTTGTAGGAGTCCGCTTGCGCCGGTGAGGGCTAGCCGATCGCGTTGGACGTGCCGTGGTGGTCTTCCGGGTACGAACGAGGCTTGCTTGCGCCGCTGCAGACGCATCGGCATGCTCGGCTGGATGCGGTGTTGTGTCGTAAAACTGATGCCGCTTTCTGCGCTGCGTATGTGCGCGCACTTGCGCACGCAGTCCAGCCATTCCTCAGGAGAACGCCGATGCGCCGTTTGACCGCTCAGGATTTCCACCCCGATCTGCTCGCGCTGTACGACGGCTATGTGCACGGCAAACTCAGCCGGCGCGATTTTCTCGACCGCGCTGCGGCGTTCGCGGTGGCCGGGTTAAGTGCGGCGGCGATCCTGGAATCGCTGAGCCCCAACTACGCGCTCGCCACGCAAGTGGAGTTCACCGACCCGGACATCGTGGCCGAGTACATCACCTATCCCTCGCCCAATGGCCATGGCCAGGTGCGCGGTTATCTGGTGCGGCCGGCCAAGGTCACCGGCGCGGTGCCGGGCGTGGTGGTGGCGCACGAAAACCGCGGTTTGAATCCGTATATCGAAGATGTCGCGCGGCGCGTGGCCAAGGCCGGCTTTGTCGCGCTGGCACCGGATGGCCTGAGTTCGGTCGGCGGGTATCCCGGCAACGACGAAAAGGGCCGCGCGCTGCAGGCGCAGGTCGACCCGACCAAGCTGATGAACGACTTCTTCGCCGCAGTGGAATTTTTGATGAGCCGCGAACGCACCACCGGCAAGGTCGGCATTACCGGCTTCTGCTACGGCGGCGGTGTGGCCAATGCGGCGGCGGTGGCGTATCCCGAGCTGGCCGCGGCGGTGCCGTTCTATGGACGTCAGCCCACCGACGCCGAGGTCGCCCGCATCCGTGCGCCACTGCTGCTGCATTACGCCGCAGAGGACGAGCGCGTCAATGCCGGCTGGCCGGCGTACGAGACCGCGCTCAAGGCGCAGCACAAGGTCTATCAGGCGTATGTGTATCCGGGAACCAATCATGGTTTCCATAACGATTCCACGCCGCGTTACGACAAGGCGGCAGCAACCCTGGCCTGGGATCGCACCATCGCGTGGTTCAAGCGTTATCTGGCCTAAGTGCCGCTGCCGATCGGCGCGTTCGATTTGCGGGCGCAAGCGTAACGTCCGTGTCGCGGCGGCAAGGAGCGCGATCTGGATCACACTTGCATGACAGGGTGTTGACACCGATGTCATCACAGCCCTAGCGTCGCTGGGCAGGCGCTTGCGCCGAACGGTCGGGGGGCCATCGGACAGGGGGCGGCGATGCGGTGCATCGCTCGCAGGCGTCGTTGCAGTGGAACGCCACGCCGGCCATGCCGGCCTCTCCCGGGGATCTTATGAACTGCCGCAGTCATCGCCTTGCCTTGTCGATTTCCTTGTCGCTCGCCCTGTCCATCGCCGCGCAATCGGCCACTGCCCAGCAGACCGAGCCGGATCAACCACGCGCTACCTCCACCCTGGACGCAGTCAGCGTCACCGGCTCGCGCATCAAGCGCGCGCAGGTCGAAGGCGCGCAGCCGGTGGTCACCATCTCCGCGCAACAGATCCAGCAGGAAGGCTTCGCCACCGTCTACGACGTGCTCAACAGCATGAACCAGCAGGGCTCGGTGGAAGCCGATACGCAATGGGGCTCGCACACGCCCAACGCCTCGCCGATCAATCTGCGCGACCTGGGGCCGGGCCGCACTTTGCTGCTGGTCAACGGGCACCGCGTGGCCGATTACCCGCTGCCGTATGGCGGCGAGAGCAACTTTTCCAACTACAGCAATATTCCCTCCGCCGCAGTGGAGCGCATTGAGATTTTGACCGGCGGCGCCTCGGCAATCTACGGCTCGGACGCGGTGGCCGGCGTGGTCAACGTGATCCTCAAGCGCGACTACCAGGGCGATCAGGTGCGGCTGCGCGGAGGCACGGCGACCGAAGGTGGGCGCGATAGTTTCGACGTGTCCTGGGCGGGTGGGCGCACCGGCGAAAACTGGAGCCTGACCTACGCGCTGCAGGCCACCCGGCGCGATCCGTTGAGTGGGCGCGATCGGCCTGAAATGGACGATTCCGACGACATGTCCTATTCCAACTGGACCGGCCAGAATCGCCTCTACGGCTTCAACCCGTTCACCGGTTTAAGCCTGGTCGATGCCAACACCAACGAGCGCCTGGCGCCACCTGCCGGCACCTGCGCGCGCTTTGGCGGCGAGTTCGTCGATGCGCAGCGGCTGAGCTACGACCAGAACACCGGCGCGCTCACCAATGCCGGCAACTATTGCGGCGTGGCGCGCGATTACGGCGATTGGGGTCTGGTCACCGGCAGCGAGGATTATTCGGCGTATCTCTACGGCACGTGGAAGTTCGGCGAGCACACCGAAGCCTGGGCCACGCTGTCGGCCAACCGCAGCATCGGTCGCTGGACCTACGACCCGCCATACGCGTATCTGGGCCCGTTCCAGGACGCCGCCACCGGCCGCTCGCTGTATGCAATCCGCCAGCTCACCCGCCGCGAAGCCGGTGGTTGGGACCGGCTAGCCAACTACAACAAGGAGCAGTCCTGGGACCTCAGTGCCGGCCTGCGCGGGGTCTGGGCAGACCGCTTCGATTGGGAGCTGAGCGTCGGTCGCTCGCGTTACACGGTGGACGAATATGTGCGCACGGTGGATACCGCGCGCGCGACCGATTATTTTCTCGGCAGCCCCACCGGCACCGCCGCCGATGGCACGTCCATCTATGCCATCAACGAAGCACGGCTATATGCGCCACTGTCGTCGAGCGAGTACGACGACCTGGTCGCCAAATCGCATAACTCGGCCTATTCGTGGGTGAATCAAGCCAGTTTCAGTTTGAGCGGCGACGTGGTGCAGGGCTGGGCCGGGCCTATCCGCTTTGCCACCGTGGCCGAAGTGGCCAAGCAGGGCTACCAGCTGTCGCCGGATCCGTGCGCCAATGAGTGCTATCCGGTCGATGTGGTGGACAGTGGGGGCGGCGAGCGCCTGCGCAGCTCGGCCGGCCTGGAATTCCAGATCCCGTTGCTGTCCACGCTGAGCGCGAATGTGGCCGGTCGCTACGACCGCTATGGCAATTACCGGTCTTCGGCCGCCATCCCCACCGATGTCGGCACGCAGAGCGACACCACCTGGAGTGCAGGTCTGGAATGGCGCCCGGTCGAGAGCCTGTTGTTGCGCAGCACGCTGGCCACCAGCTTTCGCGCGCCGGACATGCATTACGTGCTCGGCGAACCCAGCTCCACCAACCAGACCGTGATCGATCAATACCGCTGTATTTCCTCGGGCGCGTCTCTCACCGGCGGCTGCAATGACGAGAACAGCAACATCTTCTACACCGTGGATGTAAATCGCCGCGGCACCCCGGATCTACGCTCGGAAACCGGCCGCTCGTTTACCGGCGGGGTGGTGTGGGACATCGCGCAAGGTCTGTCGTTGAGCGTGGATTACTACCGCATCGAACTGGAGGAAATGATCAAGGATCTGGACCGCGACGAGATCCTCTCGGCCGAAGCCGGCTGCCGCACCGGCACCACCATCAGCGGCGGCGCCTGGAACAACCCGGGCGGCGCCGGCTATTGCGACACCATCAGCTCGCGGGTGGTGCGCAATGCCGACGGCACCATCGCCAGCATCGAGCGCGGCCCGATCAATCTGGCGCAGATGGAAACCTCCGGCATTGATGCCTCGCTGAAATACCGCCTTGCCACCGCCGGTTGGGGCAACTTTCAGTTGTCGCTGGACTACAACACGCTGATCGCCTATCGCGAACAGATCTACCGCACCGACAGCGACGAAAACCGCCGCGACGAACGCGTACGTAGCCGCGTGCGCGGCAGCGTGCATTGGGACAACGGCGGCGCCTGGGACTGGACGGTGTACTTCCGCCGGCTCGGCTCCATGCGTGCGGTCAACTGGGGCACCTGCGCACGCTTCGAAGACGGCTACCAGCCCAGTGCCGCCGATGAGTGCGTGGTCACCGATACCGCCAACGTGCATCTAGGCGAGACCAGCAAGCGTTACTTCGGCCGCGTGGGCCCGGCGATCTACTGGAACCTCAGCACTGGTTACAAGATCACCGACCATGCCAAGGTCAACGTCTACGTCAACAACGTGTTCAACGAAGTAGGCTATGAAAACAAGGAGCGCTTCTACGGCTACGGCTTCTACAACACCACCTTGTTCAACCCGATCGGCCGCGAAGTGGCGGCGGAATATGTGTTTACGTTTTGATTGAACTTGGCGGCCGCATCGCACGTCACGGATTAGCGCCGTGGCGTGTGGTGCAGTGTGGAGGTGGGTGCGATACATGCAGACATGCTTGCTGAAACGATATATGAAACGATTTTTTGCCCAGGGATGATTCTCATGTGGCTGATTTATATGAAATTTACGCGATTTTTAGGGCGCCTGAGCGCTGAGTCATGAAACGATACTCGCAGGGTGCACGGCATAGAGAGCGCTTGCGGAAATACAAGGGCCGGGCTGGTTTAAACGTCTCTGTCCGCAGTGATGCTTCGACATCAGATTGGCCCGGTCGAGATCGAAGTCGAGGCTTGCGAAAAGCGTGTCCAGCTGCATCGAGCGCAACCGAATCAGCCGCTTGTTCGGCATGCTGAGCGTTCGAGTCGAACCCGATCGCATGCATCTTAGGACTATGCAAATCGCGGCAATGTCATCAGGTCCATGAAGCCTTTGGGGGGCGTTACATTTGCGCGGAAACGGTCAGCGCGGGTCTAACAGCAGCCGGCATGCACCTGCCCGATGACATCGCTGCAACGTTCCGTTGCCGATGAAACAGTGGCAACGGCGAAATGTGCGTGGTATCAATGCATCCCATGAACGCACCCCGCAGCCAGTTTTATTTTTGGTACTACGGTTTTCCGATGCCGCTGGCGGAGGACGGATTGCGCTCATCCTGAAGAAATCTTCAGCAGCATTCCCGAAAAGCCGCCAGCGCACACTGGCGGCTTTTTTGTTGCCGCCTCGCCTGGCTCCCTGATGCAACACCGCCCACCGAGACACTGTTATGCCGCCTGTGACCGATGACCTGCGTATCCGCAAGATCGAAGCCCTTGCACCGCCTTCGCAGCTGCTGTCGCTGCTGCCTTGCGACGACCGCGCCTCCGAGACCGTGACCAACTCGCGCGCTGCCCTGCACGAGATTCTGCATGGCCGCGACGACCGCCTGGCAGTGGTGATCGGGCCCTGCTCGATCCATGACCCGGTTGCGGCGATGGACTACGCGCACCGCCTGCGCCCGCTGCGCGAGCAGTTTGGCGACGCGCTGGAGATCGTGATGCGGGTGTACTTCGAAAAGCCGCGCACCACCATCGGCTGGAAGGGTCTGATCAACGACCCGGACCTGGATGGCAGCTTCCAGATCAACAAGGGTCTGCGCGTGGCGCGCGGCCTGCTGCGCGACATCAACAACCTCGGCCTGCCGGCTGGCGTTGAATTCCTCGACATCATCTCGCCGCAGTACATCGCCGACCTGGTGGCCTGGGGCGCGATCGGCGCGCGCACCACCGAAAGCCAGGTGCATCGCGAAATGGCCTCCGGCTTGTCGTGCCCGGTGGGCTTCAAGAACGGTACCGGTGGCGACGTCAAGATTGCGGTGGACGCGGTGGGAGCGGCCTCGCATCCGCACCATTTCCTGGCCGTGACCAAGGATGGCCACACTGCGGTGGCAGCGACGGCCGGTAATCCGGATTGCCACGTGATCCTGCGCGGCGGCAAGCAGCCCAACTTCGACGCGGCCAATGTGGAAGCGGCCAGCCAGGTGCTCACTAAATCCGGCTTGCCGGCGCGCCTGATGATCGACGCCAGCCACGCCAACAGCGGCAAGAATCCCGAAAACCAGCCCAAGGTCATCGACGACATCGCCAGGCAGCTGGAAGGTGGCGAGACACGCATCGTCGGCGTCATGGTGGAGAGTCATCTGGTTGGCGGACGTCAGGAACTGGTGCCGGGCTGCGCACTGACTTACGGCCAGAGCATCACTGACGGCTGCCTGGATTGGGACGCTTCGGTGCAGGTGCTGGAGCGCTTGGCGACGGCGGTGCGTGCACGTCGTGCGAGGCGCGTTGCCGAAGCTGCGTGATTGCCCAGAGCCCCTCTCCCGCCGGGAGAGGGGTTGGGGTGAGGGTACGGGGTGAAGCCATACTTGGAATGAGATGCCATGAGGCTTCGCCCGTACCCTCATCCGGCGCTACGCGCCACCTTCTCCCGACGGGAAAAGGGGTCAAAGCCCCTGTTCCCTCGGGGGTAAGCTAGTCACTTATAGCGAGACCAGACTCTAATACGACGAAATCCCCCGGGCACAAGCCGGGGTCTATCGTCCTGACCTCCCTCAGTGGCAGGGCTAGTCGTGAGGGCTGCTCTCTTTGTATCAGCTGCTCCAGGACGGCACCTGCTACTTTCTCGTTGTTGATTTTCAACGAGGTGGAATGGCGCGACGATGCTCACGCCTTCCTCCAGTCCTGTGACGAACGTCAATTATTAGGATGTCGGTGTCTTGCGCGGTTGCTGTCTTCATAGGTTTTTGTAGTAACGTTACTACATTGGGATGATTTCGGAGCCATGCTATGACCATCACAACCCTATCCAGTCGCGAGCTGAACCAGGACGTGACGCGAGCAAAGAAGGCCACGAAGGCCGGTCCGGTGTTCATCACGGATCGCGGCAAGCCTGCGCACGTACTGTTGAGCTTCGAGGACTATCAGCGGCTGACGAAGCAGCGGCGCAACATTGCCGATGCGCTGGCGATGCCGCGCGTCGCGGAGATCGAGTTCGATCCACCACGCGTGACGATTGGAGCCCGGCCGGCAGAGCTGGAATGATGTACGTGCTCGATACCAACGTGTTGTCGGAGCTGCGTAAAGTAAGCCTCGGCAAGGTCGATGCGAATGTGGCGGCGTGGGCGGAACGTGTTGATGCCGCCGACCTCTTCGTGTCAGTCATCACCATCATGGAGCTTGAGCTTGGCGTTCTGTCGATTGAACGGAAGGACGCCCCCCAGGGGGCCATATTGCGCTCCTGGCTTGAGCAGCATGTATTACCCGAATTCTCCGGGCGAACATTGCCTATAGATACCGCTGTGGCGCAACGCTGCGCCCGGTTGCATGTACCAGACAAACGCGGCGAGCGCGACGCGCTTATCGCAGCGACTGCACTAGTACACGGCATGGCAGTGGTCACGCGCAAAGCGGCCGATTTCAAACCGACGGGAGTGACCATCGTCAACCCGTGGGAGCCTTCGCCATGAACGACTGCAGGTTCAAGATTGTTTCCGATAGTGGTACTCGAGCGGTACAGAGTTGAGTATTGCCTGCCTTCTCCCCCGACTACAAGGAAGAAAATTGGCTCGACAGGTACATGAGTTCAGGCTGCCTGCAGCGGCAGTGCGATTAGTCAATCTCGATTACTACCGCGATGGCGCAGGCTAGTAAGCGATCGTCAACCGAGCGGTGCTCATTCGCCTGTCCCTTGCGAACGAATCAGACTTTCCTCTCGGAGAGGCCAAGTGGAACTAGTTGCCATGAGCGGCTGAAAAAACGTATCAAGCGGCCTGGCAATGAGCGCTATAGCGTTAATCGATGGTGGTTTTAAAACAAGAACGTCGGGCTGGCGCAGGGAGCCGGCCCGACGGATTGGACACCACCCAGTGATGACCCGTCGCGCCCAGCGGCAGGAGGGGAGAGAGCCGTCCTGCCGCCGAATGCGAGCGGGCAGGAACGTTATCCGTGACGATGCGATGTCGCCGCATGTCGGCGGCAGCAATGAAGTTTGAGTTGCGTTAACGGCGACCATTTCGCATGACGCGCGGCACCGAGCGTTCGAGCGCGCATTACCTGCAAGGAAACATTTGGCACGCTCGTCATCGCATAAGCGCATAGCGGCCGGTGCAAGTGTGCAGTCGCGCGATAAGGCGCTGCCATCGGACGTGTTGAGCATGGCGCTATCGCTAAACCGCTATTCCGCCCAAACACGCGTGCCTGCGGGCGGCGCGATCGGTGTCCCGCTGCGACCCGACGTGCATCCGCCAAATGCTGCGCACTCTGCCCGGCACGACGATCAGGTGCACAGAGCGCGGCATGATCGGGCAGCTGCAACGCGCGTGATCATCCCAGCATGTCGCCTGTCTCCAACCAGCGTTGATGCCACGAAAGCGCCTCGGTCAACAGATGCGGGGTGTGCTTGCCGTAGCTGTCGCGATTTGCACGCGCTACATAATCTTCCAGTGCATCGCGATAACGCGGATGCACGCAGTGATCGAGCAACTGGCGCGCGCGTTGTTTGGGCGTGAGTCCGCGCAGATCGGCCAGACCTTGTTCGGTGACGATCACCGAGACGTCGTGTTCGGTGTGATCGACATGGCTGACCATCGGCACAATTGACGAGATGCTGCCGGCCTTGGCGATGCTGGGGCTCAAAAAGATCGAGAGAAATCCGTTGCGCGCAAAATCGCCGGAGCCGCCGATGCCGTTCATGATGCGGCTGCCCATCACATGGGTGGAATTGACGTTGCCGTACAGGTCGGCCTCGATCATGCCGTTCATGCCGATGCAGCCAAGCCGGCGCACCAGTTCCGGATGGTTGGAGATCTCCTGCGTGCGCATGACGATGCGTTGCCGATAGAAATCGATATTGCGCTTGAACTCCTCGTTGCCTTCCGGGCTGAGCGCAAACCCGGTGCACGAGGCATAACGCAGCACGCCATCGCGCAGCAGCGCGAGCATGCCGTCCTGGATCACTTCGGTGAACGCTTCCAACTCACGAAAGCCGCTGCGTGCCAGCCCCGCCAGCACTGCATTGGGAATATTGCCCACGCCCGATTGCAGCGGCAGCAGACTGGCCGGCAAGCGGCCCTTGCTCACTTCATGGCGCAGGAACTCGATCAGGTGTTCGGCGATGCGTTCGCTGCTTGCATCGGCAGCGGCAAACGGGCTGTTGCGGTCCGGGCCATGCGTGCGCACCACCGCCACGATCTTGTCCGGATCGCAGCGCAGGCTGGGCTCGCCGATGCGGTCGTCGCCATGCAGCAGCGGGATCGGTTTGCGATGCGGCGGTAGCGCGGTGCCGTAATAGACGTCGTGCATGCCATCCAGGCCGGCCGGCTGCCAATCGTTGACCTCGATGATCACTTTCTTGGCCAGGTCCAGCCAGGTCTTGTTGTTGCCGATCGAGGTCGACGGCACCAGGCTGCCATCGGCGCGGATCGCCGAGACTTCCACCACCGCGGTGTCGATCTGCCCGTAGAAACCGAACCACACGTGCTGGGCGACATGGCTGAGATGGATGTCGATGTAATCCAGGGTGCCGGCGTTGATGCGTTGGCGTGCATCCGGGTCGGACTGGAACGGCATGCGCATGGCGATGCCCTCGGCCTTGGCCAGCGCGCCATCGAGTTCCGGTGCGGTGGAGGCGCCGGTCATCAACTTGATCTGGAACGGTTGGCCCTGCAGATGCGCCGCTTCGATGCGCTGCGCCAGCGCCATCGGCACCGCCTTGGGGTAGCCGGAGCCGGTGAAGCCGCTCATCGCCACGGTCTCGCCGGGCTGGATCAAGGCGGCAGCGGCCTCGGCAGAAACCAGGCGTTCGCGCAGCGGCGCGTGCAGGATGCGTTCGTCGGACATGGGCAGCACAGCGGAAACGGGAGAAGCGCAATTATCGCCGCTGCACACATCGATCGGGGCGCGACCTTGGTGGAATGAGCGAGCGCGACACCGGCCATGCGCATGTTCACGCCTCGCCGCCAGCACAACCGCGATAGTGACGGCAGACTCATCACTGCCTGCGCCCATGCCCACACTTCGCGATCGCTTCCAGCGCTGGCCCCGGCCGTGGCGCATTGCGGTGGTCGTGCTGGTGGCGCTGTATGCGCTGTATCTGCTGGCCGGCAACCTGTTTCTCAATACGCCGCTGTTCGATGCCGTCACCAATCGGCAGCCGCATAAATTCACCATGCAGACCGGCCCGGCACTCACCGTGTTTCCGGGCCAGGTGATGGCCTGGAACGTGCGCATGCGCGGGCAGGCCAACCGCACCGTGTACGTGTTGCATGCCGATCGCGCCAACGCGCGCGTCGCCTTGCTGCCGCTGTTCCGGCGCGAGGTGCGCTTGCCTTGGTTGCACGCCACCGGCCTGAGCGCGGAAGTTGAAACCTCCGATAAACCCATTCCGCCACCGCCACGTGGCGATCAGGGCTGGACGCTGCGCTTCGATGCGATCACCAGCAACAGCATCCGCAGTGCGCGCCTGGGCAAGTTGCTGATTGCCGGGCAAGGCCACGCCACTGTCGGCTTTCTCAAGCAGCTCAAAGGCGGCCCGTCGGAGCTGTTTGCTTCCGAGGCGGGCTTTACCGATGCGGTGGTCAGCTACGACGGCGTGCAGGTGTTCAATGGCGCGCAGCTGGACACGCAATTCCAGTTTCCACGCCATTACCGCGATGAGGCACCTGGCCTGCGCAAGCTCGGCATCACCCACGCGCGCCTGCAGCTGAAGGCCAGCACGGTGGCGTTGAAGATCGATACCGGCGCGCCACACGTGGACATCCGCAGCGGGCCCTCGGCGGCGCGGGTGGAGGCAGACATCACGCTGGATCGCGGCGCCCTGCAGCCGGGCAGCCATGCGGTCTGGCGCCTGCCGTTGCTGGCGGGCGTTGGCGCGACCGACCGCGGCATGCTGGCGTTGCAACTGGATGTGGCGCGCGATATCCGCGTGCAGGCGCGGCTGCCGCGCGATGAAAAGACCGGCAGCGAGCTGCATGCCGACCTGCGCCTCGCCGGCCGCGGCATTCCTTTCCAGGATCCGTCGCAGGTGTTGCCGCGTTTGTCCGGGCAGGTACGTGGGCGTTGGAAGTTCGAATCCCTGAACTGGATTGCCGAGTTGTTCGTGCGCAAACCGTGGTTTCAGCTCGAAGGCGGTGGCCTGGTCGAGGCCGATCTGCGGCTGGCGCAAGGCCGGCTCGCCAGTGGCAGCAGCCTGGAGATTCCGCGGGTGGAAGCCGTGGCGCAGGTGTTCGATACACGCCTGGCCGGTGTCGCCACCGCACACGGACGCATCGATGATGCCGCCACGCCGCAGGCGCATCTGGAGGTCAGCATTCCCACGTTCAAGGCCGCGCCGCGCGATGCGCCCAAACAGATCCTGCTGGACGGCCGCGATCTGCAGCTGGCCATGCATGGCGACGCCGAACTGGCGCGCCTGCGCGACACGCTCAAGGCGCAGCTGCGTTTCAGCGATGCGCGCGTGCCCGATCTCACCGTCTATAACCGCTATCTGCCAGGCAACAACGTGCGCCTGCTCGGCGGCAGCGGAAGCCTGACCGGCGATGTAGCGCTCAATGCCTCCGGCGAGGTCGGTAGCGGTCACGCGAATCTGCGCGGGCAGGGCGCACACCTTGCACTGGCCGGCGTGCAGATGCGCGGCGATGCCGAGTTGCAGGCGCAGCTGCAGCGCGCCGATTTCAAGAACAAGTTCTTCGACCTCAGCGGCACGCGCGTGCGCTTGCGCAATATGCGCGTAGGCGACGACAGCACGGATGCCAACTGGTGGGGCGAGATGCAGGTCGGCGCCGGCACCATCCAGGCCAGTGCGCCGTTCCAGGTGGATGCCGATGCGGCGATTCGCATGCGCGATGTTGCGCCGCTGCTGTCGGTGTTTGCGCAACGCGCCGATTACCCGCGTTGGGTTTTGGGCTTGCTGGATTCGGGCGAGCTAGATGCCACCGGCCGGGTGCGTTGGCGCAAGCAGCAGGTGCTGATCGACGACCTGCATGCGGAGAACGCGCGCCTGTCGCTGCGTGCGCGCTTGGCCTTGAACGAGGAGCAGCGGCGCGGCGATCTGTATCTGCGCTGGGGCGTGCTGGGCGCCGGGATCGAACTCGATGGCAAACAACGCCAGTGGCATCTGGCTGGCGCACGCGAGTGGTACGACGCGCAGCCGGGGCTGTTGCCGGCGGTGTCGAAGGCGAAGTAAGCGGTACGTTGTTTCAGGTCTCGCGTCATGCGGCCAGCTTCGCCGTCGTCGCAGAAGCAGTGCGCGCACTGCCGCGCGTGTAGCACATCGAATGCGCACGGGCAGCCTGCTGGTGCCCAGCCGTAATCGCCGCTGCGCGCCGCACTCACGGCCTGCTTGGCACACTGCGCCACGCCGCGTGCGCGGTCTTCAGGAGCCTGCCGTCATGACGATGCCTGTTCGCGCCCGCTGGCGTGGTTTGCCCCGTGTGGTGCGTTGGCCTGTGCTGGCGCTGGTTGCGCTGTATGCAAGCTATTTGCTGTTAGGCAATCTGTTGCTCAACACACCGCTTGGGCCGGCAGCGCTCAACCGCAAGCCGGACAAATTCAGCATGCACTGGGGCCCTGCAGTGACCTGGTGGCCGGGGCGTCTGGTGCTGTGGAATGTGGACCTGCAAGGCCACTCGACACGTAATAGCTGGAACGTCAGCGCGCAGCGCATGAGCGGGCAGGTGCGGCTGTTGCCGTTATTGCATCGGCAGTTGCTGGTGCCGGAGTTGCATGCATCCGGCGTGCGCGGTGGGATGCAGGCGGCTGCGCCGACACCCGGTGCTGCCGCGACGCAAGCGCCGGCTACAACGCCGAGCACGCAGGTTGCCGCTGCCCCGGTGACTGGCGCAGTCGGCACGCCAACGCCAACGCAAGACAAGACATCTACATCAACGAGCAACGCAAAGGTCTCAGCCGGCACGCAGCCGCCCACGCAGATGACTGGCGCGCGCACCAGCACGCCGCAATTCGCCCAGGTCGCCCAGGTCGCCCAGGTCTCTGAACCCCCCGCCAGCACCCTGCCGACCGCTCCGGCCTGGACCCTGCAATTCGACCGCATCGTCGCCGATCAAGTGCAGGCCTTGACGCTGCGCCAGCTGCACATCGAAGGCGATGGCCAACTGCAGCTGGGCGTGTTCAAGCAATTGCGCGGCGGTCCGATGGAACTGTTTCCCTCGCGCGCGACCTTCGACAATGCGCGGATGCGCTGGGATAACAGCGAAGTGCTGCGCAACGGCCAGCTGCGCATCGAAGCCAGCATCGCGCGGCATGCGCCCGAGCAAGCGCGTGGGCTTGCGCTGCTGCAACTCACCGACGCGCTGGTAGCGGTACATGGCGACACTGCCGCACTGGATGTCACACGCAATGCGCAGGGCCGCCACACGGTCGCCACGCGCGCCGGCAAAGGTCGCGCAGATGGCGAGTTGCGCTGGAGGCGGGGCGCCTTGCAACCCGGCAGCCAACTGCAATGGCGCGCGCCGTTGCACGACAGCACGCGCACGCCGGCTGCCTTGCTTGGCGAACTGACAGCGCAACTGCAAGTCGATCAGGACATGCGCTTGCAAGTGCGCATGCCCGAGCCGGCCGATGCCGGGCTGACACTGGATGCGGATCTGCGCGTGCAAGGCCGGCAGCTGCCGCTGCAATCCATGCGCAGCCTGTTGCCGCGCACCTCCGGGCATGCGCGGTTGCATTGGCAACTGGCATCGCTGAGCTGGATTCCGGCGCTGTTTCCGGATGTGGATTGGTTGACGCTGGAAGGCGACGGCCTGGTGGATGCCGATCTGCGGATCGATCGCGGCCAGCTTGGTGCCGGCAGCCGTCTGCAGGTACCGCACGTGCGTGCGCATGTCGGCGTGATGGGGCATGCGATCGATGGGCAGGCCAGTGCCGATCTGCGTGTGGACGCCGATGCAAACGGGCAGTTGCTGCCTGCCCTTGTATTGCAGATGCAGCAGTTTTCGATTGCGCACAGCGATGCGCCTGGGCGCCCGTTCGTACAGGGCCGCAATCTGCGTCTGGATCTGCAGACCCGCGCCGACGCACGCAATCTGGCGACGTTGCGCGATGCCACGCGCGCGCATCTGGTGTTCGCCAACGCGCGCGTACCGGATCTGCGCGCTTACAACCGTTATTTGCCGCAGCAACAACTGCGTTTCGATGGCGGCAACGGTGTGCTCAGTGGCGATCTGCAGATCGAACCCGGTGGGCGTATCGGCAAGGGCGGGCTGCGCATCGGTGCGCGTGCGGCGCGGCTGCAGTTCGCCGGCCTCGCACTGCGTGGCGATGTGGACGTGGATCTGCGTCTGCAGCGCGGCGATCTGCGTGCAGAGAATTTCCGCCTCGATGCCAGCTCCATCCAGTTGCGCAATATCGGATTCACCGGCCCGGATGGACAGCGGCGCGATGGCTGGTGGGCGCGCATCGCGCTGGAAGACACGCGCATGCAATGGCGCAAGCCGATCGGTGTGGATGGGCGCGTGCGCATCCAGGTGCGCGATCTGGCATTCCTGATGTCGCTGTACGCGCGCGATCGCTCGATTCCGAACTGGATGCTGCGGCTGGTGGATGCGGGGCAGGCGCAAGTGACCGGTCGCGTGCATTGGCAGGACGAGACCGTCATCGTCGATCGGCTGCAGGCACGCAACGAACGCTTTCAGGTGGATGCACGATTGCGTTTGCAGGGCACCCAACGCAGCGGCAGCCTGCTTGCCCGCTGGGGGATGCTGAGCGCGGCGGTTGGCCTGCGCGGCAACACGCCGGAATGGCATCTGCTGCGCGCACCTGAGTGGTATCAGGCCCAGCCCGATCTGCTGCGCTGAGGGCGCTGCGCGGCAAGGTGATGTGAAGGAAAAGCGCCAGTTCTGTACTGCCAAGTATTGTTTTGCAGTGCAGCGTGCAAGTGGCGTTCGGGGCGCGCACTATGATCCTGCATCCCGACGTGGGGGAGGGAGCAAAGCCCGCTGGCAGTTCGCTGCAAGCGGGCTTTTTTATTGCCTGAGGTTTGGCGAGTCAAGTCATCGTCACCTCCGCTCGGCGGAGAAACGCCTTAAGTCAGCCAGCTGGCCCAGGTCAGCCGTGCCTCGTAACGGGGCAGCATCGACCCGCAACCGGAAGCCAGTGAGATAGGGCGGCCCGGAGAGCGCGCCTGCACGCGCCGCCGGCATCCGATAGAATGAGATCAATTCTCATTTATCGCCGGACGCCTCGCGGTCCGGGCTCAGCCGTTCAGGAGGTCATCGTGTCGGTCACGCAAGGCGCGCTTCATCAACAGGTGGAGCGCCTGTACACCGACCACCATGGCTGGCTGCAGGGCTGGCTGCGGCGCAAGCTGGGCGATGCGTTCGTAGCCGCCGATCTGGCGCAGGACACCTTCATCAGCGTGATCAATGCCGGTGCGGCCGCCGAGATCCGCGAGCCACGGCCGTTCCTGGCCACCATCGCGCGCCGGCTGATGGCGCACCGGCAGCGCCGCAAGCTGCTGGAAACCAGTTACCTGGAAATGCTGACGGCGCTGCCGGAAGAAGTGGCGCCGTCGCCGGAGCTGCAACTGCTGGCGCTGGAAGCGGTGCAGCAGCTGGACCAGGCGCTGGACGGCCTGCCGCCCAAGGTGAAAGAGGCCTTTTTGCTGGCCCATCTGCAGGAGCTGAGCTACGCGCAGATCGCGCAGCGGCTGGGGGTGTCCAGCAGCTCGGTGAAGCAATACCTCACGCGTGCCAACCGGCATTGCCTGTTCGCACTCTCGGCATGAGTCGCGCAGATGGGTGATGCCGCGTCCCGCAGCGCGCAGTCCCTTGGCGCCCAGCGGCCACTGCTGGCCGGCGGACAACCGATCAGTGCGCAGGTCGCCGATGCGGCAGCCGAGTGGCTGACGCTGCTGATGTCCGGCAGCGCCAGCCACGCGCAGCTGCAGCAATGGCAGCAGTGGCGCGATGCGCATCCGGATCATGCGCGGGCGTGGGCGCATATCGAATCGGTGACCGGGCGGTTGAAGACGCTGACGCCGCAGGCGGCGTATCGCAGTCTGTCGCCGTATGCCGGCAACAACGGCCAGGCATCGCCGGGGCGGCGCAAGGCGCTGAATCTGCTGCTGTGGGGCGGGGTGGCCGGGGCCACCGGCGTGCTGGTCTCGCGCACCGAACCCTGGCAGCGCGCTACCGCCGACTACGCCACCGCAACGGGGCAGCGCCGCGACCTGCAGCTGCAGGACGGCAGCCGCATCACGCTCAATACGCGCAGCGCCATCGATGTGCGTTTCGATGCGCAACAACGGCTGCTGCAGTTGCTGGCCGGCGAAATCCTGGTGACCACCGCGCACGCATTGGGCGCCGGCCACGATGCGCGGCCGTTCGTGGTGCGCACCGCCCAAGGCGATATCCGTGCGCTGGGCACGCGCTTTTGCGTGCGCCAGGACGAGGGCGACACGCAGGTGAGCGTGCTGGAAAGCGCGGTGGAGGTGCGCCCGCTTGCGGTCGCGCAGGCCGGCGGGCGCGTGCATGCGGGAGAGCAGTGTCGTTTTACCGCCGAGGCGCTCGGCGCCATCGCCCCAGTCGATGCGCAGGTGGCGGCCTGGGTACACGGCCAGTTGATCGCCGACGAATTGCGGCTGGATGCCTTCATCGCCGAACTGGGGCGGTATCGCCCCGGCCTCCTGCGCTGCGACCCGCAGGTGGGCGCGCTGCGCGTCTCCGGCGTCTTTCCGCTGGACGACACCGAACGCATCCTGGCGATGCTGCCCAGCGTGCTGCCTGTGCGGGTGAGCCGGCGCAGCCGGTATTGGGTGACGGTGCAAGCGGCCGGGCAGGGCTGAGGCGCTGCCAGCCGGCACGTTGCCAAAAAAAGTTTGCACCCGGGCTGCCCGATCGCCGCAGTTGCGGCACCTCCACAATGACGGTGTCAGTGCGACACCAACATCTTGTGGAAACAGCATGTCGATCACTGCCCGCCGCGGCCAACGTTTTTCTTCTTCGTTTCAGCGTATCGCTTCTGTACGGGCAGCACAGCGGCCCATCAGCACGGCAGTTGCGATTGCGCTGTGCAGTCTGGCGCTGTGTGCAGGCATGCCCGATGCAATGGCGCAAAACGCAGCCGCCACGCAGGATGTGCGGCAGAGTTATCGCATTCCCGCCGGCCCGCTGGCACCGGCGCTGCGCAACCTGGCCGGTTCGGCCAACCTGTTGCTGAGCTTCACCGCCGCGCAGACCGACGGCAAGACCACCGCCGGGCTGGATGGCCGCTACACCGCACCGGCTGCGTTGGCGGCGTTGTTGGCCGGTAGCGGCTTGCAGGCGGTGCCGTTGGAGACCGGCGGCTATGTATTGCGCGCCGCGCCGCGGGTGAGTGCGACCAGGAGCGAGGTGGATGCGTGGCTGCTGCCGACCGTCAAGGTAACCGCGCAGGCCAACCGCAGTGCGGCCACCAGCGGCACCGGCAGCTATACCGCGCGTGCGGTGAGCATCGGCCGCGGCGAGCAATCGCTCAAGGACATCCCGCAGTCGATCAGCGTGGTCACCCGCCAGTTGATGGACGAGCAGAACATCACCTCGGTCTACGACGCGCTGGCCAGCACCACCGGCATCACCATCGTGCAGAGCCCACAGGGCGGCAAGTACATCTATTCGCGCGGGTTCGACATCACCACGGTGCAGTACGACGGCGTGCCGCTCAATCGCGGCATGTACGGCCGGGCCAGCAATTACAGCGCCAACATGGGCATCTACGATCGCGCCGAGGTGTTGCGCGGTGCGGCTGGCCTGCTGCAGGGCGCGGGCAATCCCGGTGGCGCGGTGAATCTGGTGCGCAAGCGCCCGCTGGACGTGCCAGGCGTGAGCGTGATGGTGCAGGGCGGCACGTGGGATCGCTACGGCGCGCTGATCGATGGCAGCGCCAACCTCACTGCCGATGGCGCGTTGCGCGCGCGCGGGGTGATCGACTATCAGGACCAGGGCTCGTTTGTGGATGGCGTCAAGCGCCGCACGCCTACCTACTACGGCACGCTCGATTACGCGTTCTCGCCGCAGACCCAGCTCAGCCTGGGCGTGAGCTACGAACAGGTCGAAGGCCGGCCGTTCTTCGGCGGCTTGCCTAGCTTCACCGATGGCCGCGATATCGGCCTGCCACGCGAGACCAATCTGGGCGCGCAGTGGAACCGGCAGTCCTCGTCCAATCGCGGGCTGTATCTGGACCTCGACCATCGCTTCAATGACGATTGGGTGTTCAAGCTCAGTGCGGTGCAGGTGCGCGAGCTGCACGATCTGAAATACGCCAGCTCCAGCCGTGCGATCAATCCGGCCAACGGCACCGGCGCCTTGTTGGCGGCACGCACCATCTCCGATACGGATGCGTTCGGCTTCGATGCCAATGTGATCGGGCATTTCAACGCACTGGGCCGCCGGCATGAGCTGGTACTGGGCAGTAACTTCGCCGAGAACACGGTCGACACCGTCTACGGCACCAAGAACAACTTCCAGACCTTCAACGTGTTCGATCTGCAACGCAATGTGCGGGCGATCAGCGATGACGAAATTTTTGCCAATGCGCGCGAGGCACGGCATGGCACCTCGCGCGAGTTCGGCCTGTACGGCGCGTTGCGCTGGCAGTTGAGCGACCCGCTCAAAGCCATCGTCGGCACCCGTGTGAGTTGGCACGACACCCAGTGGAACACCACTACCACCGGGCTGTCGCCGTCGCAATCGATCGAGCACACCCGCGAGACCGGGCAGGTCACGCCGTATGCCGGTCTGTTGTACGCGCTTAGCCCGACCTGGTCGGCCTATGCCAGCTATGCGGACATCTTTCAGCCACAGAACGCGCAGACCGAAGCCGGCGACATGCTCAAGCCGATGACCGGGGCCAACTACGAGCTGGGCATCAAGGGCGAGTGGCTGGATGGCCGCATCAACACCGCCTTTGCGTTGTTTCAGATCGAGCAGAAGAACCGCGCGCAGGCCGACCTGACCACCAGCCCCACCTGCCGCAACAACGACTTCTGCTACATCGACAGCGGCAAGGTGCGCAGCCGCGGCTTCGATGCCGAAGTGAGCGGTGAAGTGCTGCGCGACTGGAACGTGTTTGCCGGTTACACCTTCAACCGTACGACGTATCTGCAGGATGTCACCAGCCAGGGACAGGCCTTCAACAGCTATACGCCCAAGCATTTGCTGCGTGTGTGGACGACGTATCGGTTGCCGGGCGTGTTGCAGGATGTGACCGTTGGGGGCGGTGTCAGTGCGCAAAGTGCGGCGTATCGGCAGATCGGCACCGCAATCGCGCCGATCGAAGGACGTGCGGTGTGGAATGCATTGGCGCGCTATCAGGTCAACCGGCAGTGGTCGCTGGCGGTCAACCTCAACAACGTGTTCGACAAGCAGTACTACAACACGCTGTCCAGCTTCGTTAACGGCCGCTATTACGGCGAACCACGCAATGTGATGGTGACCCTGCGCGGCGCACTGTAATGCATGCATCGGCAATGAGATGGTGCTTGGCGATGGCCGCATGAAGGAGGGGTTTCGCCAAAGCATGGCGTGGCTGCATACCTGGTGCGGCCTCACCTGCGGCTGGTTGCTGTGCGCGATTTTCTTGACCGGCACGCTCAGCGTGTTTCGCGACCCGATCACCCGCTGGATGCAGGCCACGCCTGCCTTGCCGAGTGCGAGCACGCACGCGGCGTTGCCGGAACAAGCGCTGGTACCGCGTGCATTGGCACAGCTGCGTCAGCTAGCGCCGCAGGCACGCCTGTGGCGGATCACCTTGCCTGCGTATCCAGGTGAGGCGCTGACGCTGTTCTGGCGTACGCCGGATGGCCAGGGCCAGGCTTCACTGGATCCCGGTAGCGGCGAAGTCTTGCCGTCGCCGTGGGGGCGGCAGACCGAAGGCGGCCGGCATTTCATGAGCTTCCACTACACCTTGCACGGCGGCATCCCCGGCTATTGGCTGGTGGGCTGGGTGTCGATGTGCGGGCTGATCGCTTTGGTGTCCGGGGTGATCGTGCACAAGCGAATCTTCCTGGATTTTTTCACCTTCCGCCCGGGCAAGGGCCAGCGCTCGTGGCTGGACGCGCACAACGCCACCGCGGTGCTGACGCTGCCGTTTCTGCTGATGATCGTCTACACCGGGCTGGCATATTTCTACACCAGCTACATGCCCGCGCCGTTGCAGGCGGTATATGGCAGCGATGAGGACGCGTACAAGCGGTATGCCGATGATCTGTTGCCGGCGTCGCCTGTTGCAGGTGCAGACGACACTGCGCTGAACAGCGTGCCTGCCTATCTGCCGGAGTTGGTGCAGCGCGCTGCGGTACTCAACGGCGCGCCTGCGCTAACGCTGGTGATCGAGCGCCCCGATCAACCCGGCAGCAAGCTGCGCGTGATTGCGCCTGTGGCCGACACCGGCAGCTCGCGGCGTCTGCTCAATCCACCCGGCAGCGTGGTGTTCGATGCGAATAGCGGCGCGGTGCTGGAGCGGCATGCAGATGCCTCACGTACCGACGTGCGCGCGCAGGATGTGGAAGAGGTCATCAAGACCTTGCACGTGGCCGGTTTTGGCGGCTGGACCAGCAAGTGGCTGTATTTCATCTGCGGCCTGGCCGGCACCTTGATGATGGCGACCGGCACGCTGCTGTTTTCGATCAAGCGGCGTCGGCGCAGCGAGCAGGAGTTCGGTGCGGCCACCGGCGGCATCTATCGTGTGGTGGAAGCGCTCAATGTCGCCGCGCTTGCGGGAACCGCATTGGCGAGCGTTGCGTATTTCTATGCAAACCGCTTGGTGCCGGCTGCGCAGGCCGAGCGCGTGCAGATCGAAATCCATGCATTCCTGTGGGTGTGGATGGCCACGCTGCTGCATGCGCTGCTGCGCCCGCCTGCACGTGCATGGGTGGAGCAATTGGCAATGACCGCGCTGCTGTGCCTTGGTTTGCCGCTGCTCAATGCGCTGACGACCAGGCAACACGTTGGCGTGTATCTGGCTGCCGGCGATCTGCAGCGCGCCGGGGTCGAGCTGGTCTCGCTCGCGTTTGGTGTGGCGTTTGCGTACGGCTCGTATCGTGCGCATCGCAGTGCCATGCGGCCTGCACCGGTGCGTGCCAAACGGGGCGCCACTGCCGCGAGGGATGCGTTGTGAATCGTGCCTCCAGCACTGCATCGGTAACGCGTGATCGCTGGTCGGTCGCCGGTCGCGTGCTGGCCGCCAGTGTCGGTGGCTATGCACTGACCTCCACCGGCTGCAGCGTGCTGGCGCAGCTGCTGACCCGGTTTGCCGGCGTCTTGCCTGCGGTGGCGGTACTGAGCACAACGTTACTCAGCTTCGTCATCTACACCGTCGTGGTGTTATGGATGTTCCGCGCGCGCAATGCGTCGCGCATGTGGTTGTGGCTGGGCATGTGCCTGGGAGTGCTGGCTGGCGCTAACTGGCTACTGCGGAGCACGCCATGGGTGGGCTGATCACTGCGCTGCTGGGCACGACGCTGTGCCATGCCGGGATGCTGGCGTTGGCCGTGGCGATGCATCGCCATTACGAGCAGCTGACCGGTTGCCGCACTGCACCAGTCACACAGCGATGGCTGCTGCGCTCGATCGGTACCTGCCTGTTGTTTGCTGCGCTTGTGCTGTGCGTACTCGGTTGGGGCGGCACGGTGGGAACGATGTTGTGGTTGGGGTTTCTCAGCGTGGGCGCGCTGTTGGTGGCGCTGGGCCTGGCGTACGCGCCGCGCTGGAGCGCATGGCTGGCGTTGCTGCTGGGCTGCGTGGCGTGTGTAGTGATTGGCTGGCGCGCGCAGTAGGTGGTGCGGCGTTCGCTGACCAGTGAAGTGAGGTCGGCAATGGCAGTGACGTTGCTTGGATCGAAACGCGCCGACACTCTCCACTGGTCCTTGCCCGCTCACCGTCGCGGGACCTTACGCGGCATGGATGCCGCGTAAGAGCCTACACGGACGTACTTGCGGCGTGTCCCGCGATGGTGAGCGGGCAAGGGCCCTGCAGCAAAGCCGCAGATCAACCGCTCTGCACTTGACGCATCCACATCGTTCAAACGCCTCTCAAGACGACCGAGAGCTTGAGCTTCAGTGTCGTCTGGATGTTTCAAAGCCGCGTTGGTCGATGGCGCGGTGCCCTCACCGCTCGCGGGACACGCCGTGAATCCGTCCGTGGAGGCTCAGTGGCGGCATCCATGCCGCCACATGGTCCCGCAATCGGCGAGGACACCGCACCAGAGAGTGAGTCGGTTGCTTTGTTGAAAGCCTGCCCATTGCTCTGCCTGCATTGAGATGCTGACCGAACGCGCCCTTATCCAAACAACGCACGTCATGCACTGCTTGCAACCATGCACTCCGACCAACTCGACTGGTCCTTGTCCGCCCACCGTCGCGGGACCTTACGCGGCATGGATGCCGCGTAAGAGCCTACATGGACGTACTTGCGGCGTGTCCCGCGATGGTGGGCGGGCAAGGGCCCTGCACGGAAGCCACAGAGCACATGTGTTGCAGTTGTGTTGGCTGCTCTAAACACAGCCGGATCAATCGCAGACACGTGCCGCCATCGCGCAGGGATGCCAGAATCCATGCATGTCGCCGCCCATCGTCTCCGTGTCTCCTGCGCTCACCGCTCTGATCGAGCGGGCCGTAGCGCGCGTCCGTCATGCGCTGCCTGCCGACCAGTCCTGGCCGGGCGATGACGTCGACCAGCGGCTCGCAAGAGTCGCGCTCGCCAGCGAGTTTGCACTCGATACCCTGGCGCGCCAGCCGGCGTTGCTGCAGCACCTGGCGCAGCCCGATCCGCCGCCGTTGCCACTGCCGTTGCTCGATCCCGCACAGCCCCAGGCCTGGCCGGCGCAGTTGCGGCGCTACCGCAGCGCGGAATCCACACGGCTGGTGTGGCGCGATGTGCTCGATCTGGACCGCGTGGACGACACCCTGGCCGGCGCAACCCGGCTGGCCGAAACCTGCCTGCAATGCGGGCTGCAGGCACTGGAGCAGCAATTCCGTGACCGCCACGGCCAGGTGCTTGCCGAAGACGGCAGCGTGCAGCGGCTGGTGGTGTTCGGGCTCGGCAAGCTCGGTGGTGGCGAGCTGAATTTTTCCTCGGATGTGGACCTGGTCTACGCATATCCGCAGAGCGGCCAATCCGATGGCGCCCGCCCGCTGGCCGCCGAGGAATATTTTGCACGTCTGGGCCAGCAGCTGGCCAAGCTGCTCGACGAAACCACTGCCGATGGTTTCAGCCATCGCGTGGATCTGCGTCTGCGCCCGTTCGGCACAGCCGGGCGGGTGGCCTTGTCTTTCACCGGCATGGACCACTACTTTCAGCGCGAAGGCCGCGATTGGGAGCGTTATGCCTGGCTCAAGGCGCGTGCGGTGGCCGGCGATATCGCCGCCGGCGAAGCCTGGCTGGAAACCCTGCGCCCGTTCGTCTACCGGCGCTATCTGGACTTCACTGCACTGGATGGCTTGCGTGACATGAAGGCGGCGATCACCGCCGAAGTGGCGCGGCACGATCGGCTGGACGACATCAAGCGCGGGCCGGGCGGCATCCGCGAGATCGAGTTCCTGGCGCAATCGCTGCAGCTGATTCGCGGCGGGCGCGAGCCGACCCTGCGCGAGCGCCGCCTGTTGCCTGCATTGCGGGCGCTGGTCGCCGCAGGTCAGATGGATGCCGACAATGGCGATGCCTTGATCGAGGCGTATCGCTTTCTACGCCGGCTCGAAAATCGTCTGCAGATGTTGCGCGATGCACAGACTCACGCTTTGCCGCAGGCAGCGCTGGATCGCGAACGCATTGCGTTGGGCCTGGGCTATGCGGATTGGTCGGCATTGCTGCAGGCACTGGCCCCGCAACGTGCGCGCGTGGCCGCCGAATTTGCCGAGCTACTGGCACCGCGCGTCCATGCCACCGCGCCCGACGCGCTTGCCGATTATTGGCGCGCGTTACCGGAAGGCGATGCCGCGCCGTTGGCAGGCATCGGCTTGCACGATCCAGCCGGCGCGCATCAGGTGCTGGCCGATTTTGCGCAGTCCTCCGGCGTGCGTGCGCTCTCCGATACTGCAGGCGCGCGACTCGACCGCGTGATGCCGGCGCTGCTGCATGCGGCCACCCGCGCCAGCCAGCCCGATGCCGCCGTGCGCCGCATGCTCGGACTGTTGCAGGCCACCTTGCGCCGCACCAGCTATCTGGCGCTGCTGGACGAACAACCCAGCGCGCTCGCACGCCTGGTCGATGTGCTCTCGCGCAGCGCCTTGCTGGCCGAGCGCCTGGCGGCGCATCCGTTGTTGCTGGACGAATTGCTCGACACCCGCATCAGCGGTCCGTTGCCCGACCGCGCCGCATTGCATACCGCATGCGCCGATACCTTGCAGATCGACGATACCGAAGCGGCCTTGCGCGAACTCAACGAGCGCCGGCTCGCGTTGAGTTTTCGTATCGCACTGGCCACGCTCGATGGTCGCCAGCAACCCGTGGACAGTACCCAGCAACTGGCCTGGCTTGCCGAGGCGGTGGTGCAGACGGTGTTGCAGCTGGCACGCCGCGAATTGGTCGCCGCGCATGGGCAGGTGCCCGGTGGCGCGTTCGCCATCATCGGCTATGGCAGTCTGGGCGGCCTGGAGCTGGGCTTCGGCTCGGATCTGGATCTGGTGTTTCTCTACGATCACCCACGCGAGGTGGAAGCCTCCGATGGCAAGCGACCGCTGGAAGCCGGGCGCTGGTTTGCGCGGCTTGCGCAGAAGGTGATGACATTGCTGGGCGCCGAAACCGGCGCCGGCCGTCTCTACGACATCGATGTGCGGCTGCGCCCGGACGGCGGCAAGGGCGCGTTGGTGTCCTCGCTCGCCAGCTATCGCGAGTACCAGCGCGATCGTGCCTGGACCTGGGAGCATCAGGCGCTGGTGCGCGCACGTGCGGTGGCTGGCGATGCCGCGCTTTGCGAAGCGTTCGTGCAGGTGCGTCGCGAGACGCTGACACGCGTGCGCGACCCCGCTCTGCTGCACGAGGACGTGCGCAAGATGCGTGCGCGCATGCGCAGCGAACTGGATCGCAGCGATGCCGGGCGACTGGATCTCAAGCAAGGCGCAGGCGGGTTGGTCGATCTGGAATTCCTGTTGCAGGCCGGCGTGCTCGGCCAGGCCGCCCAGCATCCGGCGTTGCTGTTGGCCTGCGCCACGCCCGCATTGATCGACGCGCTGGTGCACGTGCAGTGGCTACCGGCCGAGAGTGCAGCGCCGCTGCATCACGCCCACGCCACGTTGGTGGAGGCGGGCCTGAGTTGCACGTTGGACCGTCGGCCACGTTTGATCGCGCCGACGCCTGCCATCGCGCAAGCCACGCGCGAGATCTTTGGACGGGCGCGGACGCAGGGTCTGGAGTTTCCGCTCGGCAAGGCTGGCTTTCCGGAATGAGATGGGCGGCGCTTGAACCGTTGGTCGTCTGCACGCGCATGCGCAGCAGATGCCGGCGGAGCGTTCCCGCGCGACGGTGATGCTGCAGTTTGCGGATGCAGCGGTGGCGTTACGGCTGTGGCATCGGTGATTGGGGCGCGATCGCGCGTTCGATGGTGGCGGTGAAGCTGGAAGCCCGCGTCAGGGCCGGCTGATTCGACACGATGCGCCCCAGCCGCACCAGATCGCGCGACGGCGAGTATGGGCGGTAAAACACCGCAAGATTGCCCCAGGGCACGTAATACATCAGATCCCAGATCTGCGCGTTTCCCGCTGTGCCGGCGCCGCTCAAATCCAGCTTGCCGGGCAGGTAACCGATCTTTTCGGTGGCGTGGAAATCCTCGAACTTGACCGTCATCGGCAAGCGCGACAGCAAGTCGCGCGTGGCCGAATTGTTCACCAGCTCCGCCTCGACAGTGTCAGCACCAATCCGGATCGTGATATGCATGGAGGAAGGTTTTGTTGGTGGGGAAGTGGGTGCGGCCTGCACTGGCGCGGTGGCAGCGGAGCAGGCAGTGGCCAGCAGTGCGCCTGCTAGCGACAGACCGCGGAGGCAGCGGAAGGTTGGTGGGCTCTGCATCTGTTCCGCCTCGTTGACTCAATGCAAGTGCTTGCGGAAGAACGCCGTCAGCGTATCGAACGGGATCAGATCGACGCGATCGTACAGATCCACATGCCCTGTGCCCGGCACGATCACCAGTTGCTTGGGCTGCCCGGCAAGGCGGTAGGCTTCTTCGCTGAACTCTTTGGAGTGCGCCTGGTCGCCGGTGATGAACAGCATGGGGCGCGGAGAAATCGTTTCGATATCGTTGAACGGGTAGAAGTTCATGAACTTGACGTTGCTGGTCAAGGTCGGGCGCGTGGTGCGCAGTGGCGATTGGCCTTTGGGTGTGTACTCGCCGCGCGGGGTGCGATAGAAATCGTAGAACTCGCGCTCGATGGCGTTCGAGTGCGGGGTCAGTTCCAGCACGGTGCCACCGGTATAGGCGGTCTCGCCGCCGGCGAATTCCACATCGCGCTGCCTGGCTGCCTGAGCAACGACCTGCTTGCGTTGCTCAAGCGACTGCCCGTGACGCAGCCCATTGCGATTTGCTGCGCCCATGTCGTACATGCTGACCGTGGCGATCGCCTTCATGCGCGGATCGATCTTGGCCGCGCTGATGACGAAGCTGCCGCTGCCGCAGATGCCGATCGCCCCGATCCTGTCGCGATCGACCAGGGGCTGGGCACTGAGAAAATCCACTGCTGCGCTGAAGTCTTCGGCATAGAGATCGGGCGACACCGCATTGCGTGGTTGGCCTTCGCTGGCGCCCCAGAACGAAAGATCCAGCGATAGCGTAACGAAGCCCTGCTCGGCCATCTTGGTCGCATACAGATTGGCGCTTTGCTCCTTCACCGCGCCCATCGGGTGCCCCACCACGATGGCCGGGTGCTTGATGGCCGGGTCCAGGCCGTTGGGCACGAACAGATTGCCGGCCACCGTCATCTGGTACTGATTCTTGAAGGTGACCTTCTGCACGGTGACGCGCGGGCTGGTATAAAAATTATTGGCGCCGTTGGACATGTCTGCTCCGATTGCAGTGAAAGAAATCAATAGCCCCAAAAGCACGATGAGCTTTTTCATTGGACGATCCGTTGTGGTGTGATGTTCAGGAGGGGCGCAGCCAATGGATCTGCGCCTGCACGTGAAGTGCAGCGCGGCTCGATCGCAGTGCTGTTCAATCAACGTGTCCATGTTTGAACGTGGCCCACCGCATGGTCTTGCGCGCGGGCAGCGTGCATCGTTACGCGTTGAGAAAGCTGCACGCCTCGGTAGTGCGGTGATTGGCAACGTCCGCGTGCGCCAGCCATCATTTCAGCGGCATCCATGCCGTCCACTGATAGCGCAGTGACGCAAGCCAGTCGATGCGTATCAGGTACAGCGAAGGGGTGAACGATCAGAAAAAACCAGGCATCACGCGGCCGATAAAGACCGTTGCAGTGCCGAGGTGCAAACTCTAATCGCAATCTGCCGCCGCAGTATTGCTGCCAACGGCATGGCGCCATGCATGCAACTCATGAGTCGCAACGACGGATGGCTGGCTGCACGTCCACGGGCAAGGATCCCGCGAGCGCGTCAGACCTTCGCGCGCGGCGCACTCCGCCACAGCAGTGCGCGGAACGGTCCGAGCAGAAACACGCCCATGCCCAGCTTCACCGCCAGATCGCCGGCCGCCCAGCTGATCCACGGCAGGCCGACGCCAGCAAAGGCGATGCTCCAGAAGATCGCCGTATCCAGCGTGGCGCTGCAGGTGGTCGCCACGATCGGCGCCCGCCACCAGTTGCCATTGCGCAGACGATCGAACACGCTGATATCCAGCAACTGCGCGGCGATAAACGCGGTGCATGACGCGACCGCGATCCGTGGCGTTGCCAGCCAGATCGACAACACTACCGCGAGCGCAAAGCCGCACCAGGCCACCTTGCGCGCTGCGCGGGGGCCGAAGCGGCGATTGATCAGGTTGCTCACCAGAAACGCCAGCGGATACGAAAACGCGCCCAAGGTCAGCCAATCGTTGATCGGGTACTGCACCAGAATATTGGACAACAGCACCACCGCGCCCATGGCCAGCACCGCCCACGTCAAGGCACGTGCGGTGAGCGGAGCGAACAGCGTGGGGGATGTGGTGGACATGGCGGGCGGCAGTGAGCGATCAGCGCGAATTATCCGCGCGTTGGCGCATGCGGGCCAGTGCGCGCGCGGGCCGCCAGTGTCTGCACCGGTACCACGGCGTGGCTGTTCGGCAGACAGTGGCCGACACGCGCGCGCGCACCGCGCTTAACACTGTGTCCGGAGACGTGAGGCGTCAGCGACGCCCCATCGCGGCCGAAAGCTTTTGTACGCAGCGTTCCAGCATCACCAGATCTTGCTGCTGTTCTGTGCAGCGGCTTCTGCGGTCGGCACGAATGCCAACGCCTGGCCTTGTGGCGACTGCACGGTCCAGCCTGTGCCGGCCGGGCTCGGTTGAAAGGTCACCGTCTCGCCAACGTGGAAGCCGGCAGTCGGGTCGTCCTGGCGCGCCGGCCAGCGCAGCAGGGCGGTGTTGTCGGCTTGCGCTGGATCCTGCAAGTGCACTTCGCAGCCGCCATCGGTGGTTTTCTCCACCGACTTCACTCGCATCGGCGGCAACGGCCCGGCGGAGGCTTTGTTCGATGCATCGCCGAGCGCTTCCGAGCCCCTGCCCACACTGTGGCCGACAGCGATCGACACGAACACAGGTGCAGACACCACCAGAATCGCCGACATCATCGAGGCATCGCCGCGCGTGATCGTGGTCAAGCCTGCGTGGGCCCGCATCGGTTGACCAAACGCGATGGCCAGCAATAGGCCAAGGCCGGCAGATCGAAGAGAGATGTTCATGGAGACGCTCCGTGCGTGGTGATGCTGTGTGGAATGGAATGATCCTGCTGCAGCACCTGGTGTTGCTGCAGGAAATCGAACACCGACTCGACCGTGATCACCGAATAATTGCCGGAGATACGCTCACTGGCAGGATGGTCGGTGACGGCGGCATTGGCGACGAAGAAGCGTGCGCCGATGCGCTTGCTCAGATCGAGATGCAGGCGCGTGGGCTGGTAGCCGTTACGTTTGAGCCAGGCTTGCGCGCTGCGCCGATCCTGCACCGGCGCCGGTGTCGCAGAAGGTGCATCGGTCGCCGCCAGCGCTGCTGCCAGCACTTCGAGCACCCATTGATTGGAGTTCTGATACTCGGTGGAAAACGGATAGGCAATCATGCTGTAGCGCGCTTCGTGCAGCGTGTGTGCCAGCGGGGCCGGATCCTGCAACAGCGTGTGTAGCTGCTGCTGCAATGCAGGCGCCAGCACGCCGACGCGCAGATCCGCATTGAGTGCGCTTTCGCCGATGAAGTTGCTCAGGCCTTCGCGATACAGCTCGGAGCTGTCCGACTTGCAGTGATTGAGCAGGTGCTTCACCCGCCAGGTGCCGTCGTCCTCGCGCAGCGCGAAGGCCAGGTGGCTGTGTTTCAAGCCGTAGCGGCTGAGATCCTGGCCGCCGCGTGCCAGCAGCACCACCTGCGCACCATCCACTGCATCCAGCGCCTGTTGGGTGGATTTGGCCATGTCGAACATTGCCGCCAGCGTGGCCGGTGTCGGGTAATGCGGTGTGCACACCGGCGCGGCAACGGCGGGCAGTGCGGCACTCAGGCACAGGAGCAACAGTGTTGTTGCAGGCCAGGTGCGTTGTTTGTCTTCCATCTGCATGCGGGTGCATCGTCCTTGTGTCTGCCCCGTGTCACTCACGGCCGCGCCATCATACGTGCAGGCGCTCACGTACCAGGGTGGCAATGCGTTGGGTTTCGCGCAATGGTTCAAGGTGCGGCTGCGCTGCGAACACAGCGCTTGCCTCGCATAGACGGCCGTGCGCTTGCAGTGCCCGAACATATGTCTCAACCCGCCCTTGTGCCTGATCGGCAAATGCTGCGGCCACCGGTACGCGCGTGGCGCAGGCTTCGGAGAGCAGGTTGACCGAGTCGGCGCTGGCCACGATCGCATCGGCCCAGCCCAGCAGGCCGGCGTATGGATTTGGCCCATCGCGCGTGTCGCACCACAGCAGGCCTGGCAGATCTGCGCACAGCTTGCGCAGCGTCGCCATTGCCTCCGGCGGAGTGCGTCGCGACGTGGTCACCAGCAGGCTGCCACCGACCGCGTGCAGCTGCTCGCGTAACTGCGCACACAGTGCCGCCAAGGCCGCAGTCGTCCACGGCACGTGTGCGGTGGGGCCGCCGATCAGCAGCGCCACGCGCGGGCCGGGCAGGGTGCCGAGCGTGGGGAACACGGCGCGGCCGGCGGCCAGCCAGGCATCGTCCACCGGGTGCAGGCTGCCGAGCAAGGTGATCACGTTCGCGCCACGCAGCGCATCGTGCTCGGGCACGATCAGCAGATCCCAATGGCGCCGGTCCAGGCGCGGGTCCAGGACTTGTACCACCCGGCTACCGCGCGCGCGCAACAGCCGGGTGGCCAGCGCGGCCTGGCGTCCGCAGCCGATTGCCAGCGCCGGTGGCTGTTGCAATTGCCGGGCGAATCCGGGTCCGAATGCGGCCTGGGCGCCCGGCAGCAGGCGCGGCGCAACCCAGCGCCAGGGCGCGCGGGCCTGCAGATGCAGCGCGGTGACCAGCTCCGGCTGCAGCGCACGCGCCAGCGCCTCGGCCTGGCGTGCGTTGCCGGCGCGGCCATCGCTGACCGCCCAGGTCAGCGCCATCGTTTCGAATCCGACATAGATTTGTTTCAGATTGAGCGTGTGTTGCAGCAATCGCGTCACTCTACACTGCGGGTCTTCACACCTGGGCCGGTGCCGCACTCTACTGTCGCCCATTCCTTTGCCTTCCGGAGTCTCCATGTCCGACCTGCTCGACGCTGCCGTGCTGGATCAGCTGTTCCGCACAGCCCGCACGCAAAACGCCTTTCTCGACACGCCTGTCAGCGAAGACCAGCTGCGCCAGCTTTACGAGTTGGTGAAGTGGGGGCCGACTGCCGCCAACGGTTCGCCGGCACGTTTCGTGTTCGTGACCAGCCCGGAAGGCAAGCAGAAGCTCAAGCCAGCGCTGTCCGACGCCAATGCCGCCAAGACGCTGGGCGCGCCGGTCACGGTGATCGTCGGTTATGACGAGCAATTCCACGAAAAGCTGCCCTACCTGTTCCCGCATGCCGATGCCAAGAGCTGGTTCGAAGGTTCGCGCGACATGCGCGTGTCCGGTGCGTTCCGTAACAGCTCGCTGCAGGGCGCTTATCTGATCCTGGCCGCACGTGCGCTGGGCCTGGATGCCGGCCCGATGTCCGGTTTCGACAATGCCAAGGTGGATGCGGCGTTCTTTGCCGGCACCCCGATCAAATCCAACTTTCTGGTCAATCTCGGCTACGGTGACCCGGCCGCGCTGTTCCCGCGGCTGCCGCGCCTGAGTTTTGACGAAGCCGCACGCATCGAATAAGCGTGCGTCCCCCCTTTCCTGCAGTCCTCGTCCGTCTGCGTTCTGTCCCATCCGCGTTGATCCAACGCGTCTCTCATCTCAAGGAGTTTCAATGAAGACCACCCACAAACTGCTGCTGCCGCTCGCCCTGACCCTGGCTATCGCCGCCTGCTCCAAGCCGACCGACAACGCCGCCGCACCGGCCGCCGAAACCCCGGCTGCCACCGCACCGGCCGATGCCGCTGCTGCCCCGGCCCCTGCTGCCGCCGAGTCGACCGCTTCGACCGCGCCGGCCGTGACAGTGGCCTCGGGCACCTACACCCTGGACCCGAGCCACACCGACGTGCTGGCGCAGTGGAGCCACTTCGGCTTCTCCAACCCGACCGCGCATTTCGGCAATGTCGACGGCACCCTGGTGTACGACGCGGCCGACGTGACCAAGTCCACCGTGCAGGTCACCCTGCCGCTGTCCGGCTTGAACAGCTTCACCGCCAAGTTCGACGAACACCTCAAGAGCGGTGACTTCTTCGACGCGGCCAAGTTC